>CBESZZ010000059.1:0-11001 GCA_965534055.1 uncultured bacterium
GGCAACAGTCCATCTGCAGATGCAGTCGCGACCATCGAAGCACGGGCTGACGAACTCTCCGAGCTCGTGCTGGCCCCGATGGCAGAAGACATCGCGCCACTACGAAACGTTGCGTGGATCGACGTTGGTCTCCTGGCGGGCTTCCCTGCTACAGGATTGAGCGCCGGACCGATTGGTGCATTCCGCGCGGAGGGCTCGACGCTTGGAGAACGAATCGGCGTGTGGACCCCACCACCCCTGCCGATTTGGCTTCATCGCCAGAAGAACGAAAACGAGCAGGCTAGACAGTTTGCAACGACCCGGTTCCAGGTCGGGGTCGCAGGGCTCGAACTCGCTCCTGGCGCCAGCGCGCAAACCACGGACCAAGCCGTGGCACGGCTTGCTGGCGACACGCGTGACGTGACTCGGCTGGATGAACCGCAGGCCATTGCTCTTTGGCTCGAAAACTGCGATTCCGAAGAAGCGACGCTCATCGCCCACGGCGAGTTCGATCATCGAACCGGGAGCACCGCGATTCAGCTGCCTGACGGGCAGTTCGACGTGGAGACCGCATTCGCTCTCGCGAACGCAGAAGCGCTGCCGACGACACTACTGCTCTCGGTCTGCGGCGGTGGACTGCACCACGAGGCGGTCGGCGAACCCATTGCGGCGTCCTCGTTGGGCGGCGCACTGGTCAGCTCCGGCATCGACCAGGTAATTCAATCGCGCAACCCGCTGACCTTGAACACAGCGATCCTGCTCGCGAACCAGTGGGCAGGAACCAACCGAAGCCGGTCGCCTGCGCAACGGCTCGCGGCGGTGCGGCGCTACCTCGTCGAGGAGCGAGGCTGGATACCGCTGCATGCCGCGATGATTGAGTTGCACGGCGTGAACTCATCAACGCGATAGTTCGCCCGGATCAGTTGTCGGTGTCGGGCTTCGGCGGGTACCGCTCCGGGAACGGAAACGGCGTGGGCGTGCGCCTGATCCCACCGGGCACGTTGACTGGACGACCACCCGAAGGGTTCGCTTCATTGAGGGAAATCTTGATCACCGGACCATCAGAATGAATCGCGAACTCTTCGAACGGAACCATGCCGGCGGCCATGCCCCAGATCTGCGTGTTTTCCAAGGTGGCTTCTTGGCCATCGAGGTAGCGGGAGATCTCGACAAAGAATTTGTTGTCCACTGCATCAGAATTGGGAAGTGCCAGTGTTAGCAGGTTGCCGGCGGCAAGCCCCATGACTCCCTCGGCAACGGCTACGGGTTCGCCTTCCGTTTCCTGAGAAGGAACCTCCCAGACGGTCACAAACACGTTGTAGAGGTTCGTAGAACCATCATTGCCACGATAGTCAGGTGTCACGTAGAGCGTCACGCTCGTGCTGTCGACGTACGGCATGTCCGGCGGGAATTCCGGATCCGTCGCGAAATCGGAGAGAGCCAACGCAGTCGCCGACAAGGGCAACACGTCTCCCGAGTCGTAATCCAGGTGGCGGCGCAGATGCATCTCCTCACGCGTGTCGAAGCAGAACAGGGCATCATGCTCGCCACGGCCAAAGTCGGCGATCACCGGCGGACAGTGTTCAGGCACCGCGTGAGGCGTGCCTTCGATGCTCATGTTGGTTTTGGCCACCGTTTGTGCCACGTAGTCAAAGTTCAGGCGATAACCGCGTGGAATGTCCGTGCGCATGATCAACGCGTCGGTGTCACCATCCGTGTTCAGATCCATACCGCGCATGGGTGCGATGCCGCCTGGGCCCACGGCCAACAGTTCACCGTTTACTGGGAAGCTGGTCGTGTCGGACAACGCCTTGACATACCAGTTCGTGGTACCGAACTGACAGCACAGCAACGCGCTGTAGCCATTGTTGCTCGATTCATCGATCGCTGTCAGCATCCCATCTGTCGGGGTGATCGCGAATGAACCCGAGAGCAAGGCTCCCTGGTTGTTGTAGGCGAACAGTCCGTCAGTCCGCAGGATGAGCAGATCCCCACTGCCATCCCCGTCCCAATCCGTGAACGCGACATCAAGAAGCGGAGCGGTCACGTTCGGCGGGTTGAGCACAGTCCAGGTGCCGCCGTCCTCGGAAGCGACCTTCAAGTTCGTCGTCCCGCTGATGAACCCCGCCACCAGGTTGACCCCATCGATTCTCGCGCATCGTACTTCGCGTAGGTTCTGCCAGGTCGAATCCAGCACCTGTGTCCACTGGAAGTACCCACCGGTGGTCGACGTTGCGTATTGCCCCACATAGGGAGCCACGCCGCCGCCACTGGTCACGAAGATTCGGTCCGGCAGGGAGCCGCTCGCAGGCAGCGTGCCTATCGCGTTCGCGTTGAAAGCCAGAGCGGAATAGGAGTCCGCGGGGTCCACGACGTTGATGAGCGAAATCGCGTTGTGCACGTGCACGTGGTAAGCGAAGAAGACTCCAAGACCACGCCGCACCGCGACGCTCACCCGCCCATCGCCAAGGAAATCGCCGGCGACCGCGGAGTAAAACTCCCCCGATTCAAACGTGGGATTGGCCGGCCAAGGAATGTCGCGATCGTCCTGTGCCGCGGCAAAGGAACCGAGAGTCGTGAGAGCGAGGAGGCCCGCCGCAGCGCGGGCGAAGCCTCTTGAATTGGGGGAGGAGTTTGAATTCATGTGGGGAGGAGAGCGAAAAACAGGATGGAACTTGGGGAGCGACAACCGCTGCCAGGCTTCCTGGCAGTCGCCCCAAGATGCCCGGGACCCGAGGGGCGGTTTCACAATTCCAACTAGGTTTCAGGAATCGCGGATTCGGGGAGAACAGCGGTGAATCCAGCGCAGAACTTCGCGGACGTTGCATTGGAAACGATCTAGTTTCGCACCGAACCCGCGCAACGCGAAGGCCAGACCACCACCCGTGATACCGTCGGCGACCTTCCCGGCCAACGCCCAGGTCTCGACTCCCATGCAGCTCGTTCGCGCCGCTCTCCGCAACCCCTACGCCGTCGTCGTCGCCGTCCTGGCCGTCGTCGTGCTCGGCGGCAATGCGCTGCGTCGAATCCCCGCAGACCTGCTGCCGATCTTCACCACCCCCGCGGTGCAGATCGTTTGCCTCTACCCCGGGATGCCGCCTGAAGTCGTTGAGAAGGACATCTCGTCTCGCCTACAGCGCTGGACGGGGCAAAGCGTGGGTATCGAGCGTCAGGAAGCCAAATCGATGCTCGGGGTCAGCATCGTGCGCGACTACTTCCGCGAGGGCATCGACGCGGACTCGGCGATGAGCCAGGTCACGTCGCTCGCTGTGTCGGACATGTTCTATCTGCCGCCGGGAACGCTCCCGCCGATGGTCATGCCCTTCGACCCCACGGCTTCCGTGCCGGTATGCCTGTTGTCCGTGTCGTCTGACACGCTTAAGGAGAAAGACCTCTACGACGTTGCGTACTACGAAATGCGCAACCGCCTGCAGTCAATCCAAGGCGTGATCGCCCCAGCGGTGTACGGCGGAAAGTTGCGGCGCATTCTCACCTACGTGGATCGCGATGCCCTGCAGGCCCACGGACTGTCGCCCCTCGACGTGGCCAAGTCGCTGGACGCTTCAAACCCGTTCGTGCCCACCGGCAGCGCCACGCTGGGCGGCAAGGAGTACTTCATCCTCTCGAACGCGATGGTCGAGGAGATCCACGAACTCGACGACGTACCGATCCGCGTGGTCGATGGCGTACCCGTGCGCATCGGCGATGTGGGACACGCCGAAGACAGCCATCAGATTCAGTCGAACATCGTCCGCATCAACGGCCGACGTCAGGTCTACATCCCGGTGTATCGGCAGCCAGGTTCGAACACCTTGGCGATCGTGGCGGAAGTGCAAGAGAAGGCCGCGACGATCCTCGACTTCATCAAGTCGGGCGACTCGAAGTACAAAGACCTCCGCATGGACGTGGTCATGGACCAGTCCGTCGGGGTGCGCTCTTCCATCGACACTTTGCGCAACAGCGCGCTGCTCGGGGCGTTGTTGGTTGCGCTGATTGTCTTCCTGTTCCTGCGATCCGCGCGATCCACGCTACTGGTCCTGTCGACGGTTCCCGTCGCCGTGCTAGGGTCTTTCGCCGGTCTTTGGTTCTCCGGCCACACCATCAACGCGATGACCCTGGGCGGTCTCTCCCTCGCAATCGGCATCCTCGTCGACCAATCTATCGTGGTCGTCGAAAACGTGACCCGGCACCTTCGCATGGGGAAGACCCCGACCCGCGCGGCGCTTGATGGCACGGGAGAAGTCGCCCTACCGGTCTTGGTGAGCACGCTGACCTTCGTAGTGGTGTTCTTCCCCGTGGTGTTCCTTTCGGGACTCGCGAAGTTCCTGTTCACCCCGTTGGCCTTGGCGGTGATCTTCGCCACCGTCATCTCCTACCTGCTGGCGATGACGTTCATTCCGGCGATGGCCGCGAGGTTCTTGCGGCAACAAGCCGACGACCGCGATCAGGAGCCTTCAGCTTTTGATCGCTTGGCAATGCGTTATCGCAGCCTTGCCGGCGTGGTCGTCCGCTTCCGATGGGCCGTGCTGCTCGCGGCGTTCTTGCTGTTCGCGGCAGCGGGCTTTGGCCTCACCCAGCTTGGCACTGAGCTGTTCCCCAAAGTCGATGCCGGGCAGTTCATGATTCTCGCGCGCGAGAAGCCCGGCACTCCCCTGGTGAGCACCGAAGCGTCGGTGCAAGCCATCGAACAAGAGGTCCTCGCTGCGGTGGGTCAGCCTGATCCGGAAGACACCGACGACGCATCAGATCTCTCGCTGCTGATCTCCAACATCGGCGTGCTCTACGACTGGCCAGCTGGCTACACACCGAACACCGGTCCCATGGACGCGTTCCTGCTCGTGCAGCTCAACGAGTCGCGAACCAAAACCGCCCAAGAGTGGGCCGCCACGCTGCGCGATCGACTTGCGACCAAGTTCCCGCACGTCGAGTTCGCCTACGACACCGGCGGGATGATGAGCGCCGCGCTCAACCTCGGCGCGCCCGCTCCGATCAACGTGCAGGTGCGCGGAAAGAGCCTCGACATCTGCCAGGAGATTGTGCAAGCCATCGTGCGCGCCGGCCGCTCGGTTGAAGGCGCAGTCGACGTGCGCATCGCCGAGCCCCTCGGCCACCCAGCGCTGCAGATCGAAGTCGACCGCACCAAAGCGGCGCTCTTGGGACTGACCCAAGAAGACGTCATCAAGAACGTCGCGACGGCGGTGAACTCCTCGTGCAACTTCAACCCGGCGTTCTGGATCAGCCCAGACAACGGCAACCACTACTTGATGGGTGCACAGTACGAAGAGAAAGACATCGTCGACATCGACACGCTTCGGACCATTCCGATCACGGGCAGCGAGGTAGACCGAGAGCCGGTGCTGCTGGACACCATCGCCACGATTCGAGAAACCGAGACGCCGGTTCTCATCAACCACCAGAACATCACCCGGACAATCAACGTCTACGCTGACGTGCATGGGCGCGATGTCGGTTCGGTCGCCGCTGAGATCGAAGCGCTGCTGGTTTCTGACGCAGCCATCTCCGCCCTACGCGCGACCTACGAGCCCCAGGGCTACACCTTGCGCACGGAAGGTGAAGTGCAGCGCATGCGCGAGAGCTTCGGAGGCTTCGGCGAAGGACTGTGGATCGCCGCGATTCTCGTCTACCTGGTGATGGTCGCGCAATTCAGGAGCTTCCTGCTGCCGTTAGCGATCCTGCTCACCGTGCCGCTCGGGCTGCTTGGCGTCGTACCAGTGCTCTGGATCACTGGGACCAACCTCTCGGTGCCGGCCTTCATGGGGCTCATCCTGATGGTCGGACTGGTCGTGCAGTATTCGATTCTTGTGGTCGAGTTCGCCGCCAGAAGACAACGCGAAGGTGTCCCGATGAACGAAGCGATCTTGGATGCTGCGCGCGATCGTCTGCGCCCGGTGCTCATGACGTCACTCACCACCGTCCTTGCTCTCGTGCCCATGGCGATGGGGTGGGGTCGCGGCGGCGAGGCCAACGTGCCGCTTGCGCGATCGATCATCGGCGCGGTCCTCGGTGGTTCGGTGCTCGCACTCCTCGTCGTCCCCGCGCTGTACGCCGTGTTCAGCGGTCTAGTGAAGCCCGACCAAACGGCTCCCGAGCTTGCTCCGGACCAAAACCTCTAGCAACCGGGTTTCGGACCCTTTCGTCCGCAGCCCTCCCCACCAGATCTGCCATGCATTGCCGCATCTATCCAATCTTGGTTTTCAGCACGCTCGCCATCGGCGGCGCCGCTGACCTCGCGCAAGCACAAGAAAGCAGCACCCGAAAAACTGTGAAGGTTGCAGCGTGCCGCTCGGAATCGCTACCGATCCGCACCGTGCTCCAGGCGGAGGTCGAACCAATCGCCGAAGCAGCCATCGTGCCCTTGGTCTCCGGTCGGATCCGACACGTCGCGGTTCAGCTCGGCCAACAGGTCGACCTTGACACGGTGCTCTTGGAGATCGATTCGCCGGAAACTCAAGCGAGTCTCGCCATGGCGAAAGCCGGCGAAGTCCGGGCGGCGGCCGAGATCGAGAAGTTCAAACGGCTCGTCGAGGTTGCCGAGCAATCCGTTCGCGCTGCCGAATCCCGCGTCACGGTGGCCGAACGCGCGGTCGACGTCAGCCAGGCAATGCACGAGGCAGCCGAGGTATCACTACAACGCGTGCGCTCCCTGTTCGAAAGCGATGCCGCGACAGACGAAGAGCTTGAACACGCCGACATGGGCCTGAAGAAAGCCGTGGCGGACTTGGCAGCCGCGCACGCCGAAGTCGAAGCGAGACGGGCGGAAACCAGCAAATCCGAAGCTGAAATCGAAACGTCCCGTGCTGCGGTTGGGTTCGCGGAAGCGGGCCTTGAAGTCGCCCTCGCACACACCGCGGGAGCCCAAGCTCAAGACGAATTGACGCGCGTGCGCTCACCGTTTGCCCACGGCCGGGTCACGATGCAGTCTCGCTTCGCGGGCGCAGCCGTCATGGCCGGCGAGACTGAGGTGCTTCACGTGATCGCCACGGACAGGGTGCGGATCCAATTCTCCATCCCGGCCCGCGATGCGGCCTGGATCGCTCCGGGCACACCTTGCCGCATCATACGCAGTGGTATGGGCGACGTTGACGCCAAGGTCACGCGCATCGCGGGCGCGATGGCTTCGCGAACTCGCACGATGACAGCGGAGATCGAATTGCCCAACGCCGACAACGCCTGGCTACCTGGATCGCTGTGCCGTGTTGAGGTCACCGCCATGACGGCCGAGTCATATTGGGTTCTCGAATCCGCGTTGTTCCGCGCTGGCGCTGACACGCATCTGTTCATCGCGAAGGACGGCGTCGCCCGAAGACAGAAGGTGCAGCCCGGTATGCGCTTGGATGGTCGGGTGCAGATCCCTCTGGGCTTGTCCGCGGGCGATCTCGTCATCACTTCGAATCCCGCTCAGCTGCAGGATGGCGATGCGGTCAAGACCACTTCGCCGGACTCCGGAGTGAGCAAGTGAGCAGCCTCGACCAGTCCATCCCTCAACGAGGCAACGCCTGGATCTTGACGCTCATCGCGGTGACTGCGTGCCTGGCCGCTTGCGAATCCGAACCAACACCCCGGGCCCCAGCACGCGTCTGGCGTGAGTTGGACGACGCGAAGCAACGCGGCGTGGACTACTTGATGGCGACCGAAGCGGCCGCTCAGAACGAGGAAGCATCTCCCGCGATCGCAAGCGGCAACGCAAGACCCGACGAGCGATCCTCCAGTCGCGCCCTCCCCCTCGACCTTGCCCGAGTTCTTCAGCTCGCTGGATCCGAACCAATCGCGGTGAAGGCTGCGTTGTTGCGCGCGCGCGAAGCCGCTGCGCTTGAAGACGAAGCCGCGCTGCGCTTCCTGCCAGACCTACTGGTCGGCGCGGCGTTCCAACATCTCGATGGTGAAACCCAGAGCACGGAAGGTCGCTTCCTCGACGTGCACAAGCAGAACACCGAAGCCGGCGGCTCGCTGGCCCTGGAGTTGTCGCTCGGTGACGCGTGGTATCAGGGCGCGATCGCAGAACAGAATCGTCGCGCCGCCGAGTTTGGTCTCGACGCTGCACGATTGGTCAGCGCGGTCGATGCGGTCGACGCGTACTACGACCTGCTTGAGTCACGACTCGCACGGAACGTCACGACGCAAGCTCGGGACCACGCGCGCGCGCTGGTCGACATTCAGACCGCCAGACGCAGCGGTGGAACCGGACTGCAGGCGGACGTGCTCCGGGCCGAAGCGTTTGCCGCGTCCATCGATGGGCGCGTTGCCGCAGCTGAGGTTCAAGTGACGACAGCGCGGGAACACCTGGCGGCCATTCTGTTGCTGCCATCGAGTTGGCAACTCACCAGCGATGCTCTGGACGTCACCCTGCTGTCGTTCCCGGAAGCCGACGACGACCAAGACCTCGCCTTCCTCGCGCTGGCCAATCGACCGGACGTCGCATCCGCGCGAGCAAGATCCGCTGCAGCCATGGCCGCTTCACGGGGCGCATCGCGCAGCTGGCTCTTCCCCGAGATCGGCGTCCGCGCGGACTTCGGCGCATTCGGTTCAACCCCAGGTTCGCTCCGCGACCGCGAGGACGTATTCGTCGGAGTGCACTGGCGCCTCAGCGCACGCCAGTTCGCCTTGGCCCGCGCAGCAGACTTGCGCGCCGAAC
This sequence comes from uncultured bacterium, assembly GCA_965534055.1. Taxonomy (GTDB): domain Bacteria; phylum Planctomycetota; class UBA1135; order UBA1135; family UBA2386; genus CBESZZ01. Next base: position 8,633 of record CBESZZ010000059.1, read on the forward strand.
GCGCGACACTCGATGTGGCCGACCTCGAGGTGCGCATCGGCCAACGGGTGCGTCTGACGAAGGCGCGAATCGTTGCGGCACGGGCCCAACTTACCGCGGCCACCCGGGAAACCACGGCTGCCGCAGCGGCGCTCGACCTTCTCCGCACCCGCCGGGACGCCGGCAACGCGCTGCTCGTCGAAGTGCTCGACGCCGAGCGCGCAGACACAGAAGCGCGGCTGCGCTACTTCGGCTTGCTCTGCGAACACAACCGCGCGCAGCTGCAACTCAAGCTCGACGTGTCCGGACGCCTCTAGCGGGTCTCGACTCGGGCGCGATAGACGTGGAACGCAGCCGTCGATCCTGGCATCTTCACGCAGATGAACACACGATCGCTCACGCTCTGCAGCGCACTTCTGATGGCAGCAGCCTCAAGTTGCACGTTTCACTCCACGGCCACCCACTTCAACGGCCGCGTCGGCCCAGATGGCCAACCAATCTTCGTCAAGTCGACCACCAACGTTGGATTCAACACGCTGATCGCCATCCCTTTAGTTGGGGCCACAGCGATTGACTCGATGGTCGACCGGATGACCAGCGAGATCGCCGACGAGAGCGGCGACTTCGTTCGCATCATCGAGAGTTCATCGGAGAACTACTGGTACGGCTTCCCGCCGTTCACGTGGATCCTGACACCAGTGATCACAACGGTCACGGCGGACTACCGCCCATCCGCTCAAGCGATCCGCGAGAACGAGGCCGCAGATACAGCGGCGGCGGCGAAGTAGCCCACCGCTGCTTCACATCAGCCAGGTCTAGAGGGCGCCGACGGCCAACGTCAGCGCGTTCGACGACTTGATTGCGGTGACCATCGCTCCAGAGACTTCGACCTGGATCGATTGGAAGCTCAAGATGCCTCCCGCGAAACTCGGCGCACTCGGCATCGCGAATGAATACGGCACGGACGTTCCGGCCACGGGCAAGAACACGGTCGTCGCTGGCATAAGCAGCAAATCGCAACCAGCAACCCCGGCTGGGTGAAGGTTCATGAGTGGCACTGGCGCGGACGTGAAGCCAACCGCCAAGAACATCAGCGACCCGGGAGTCAGTCCCGTGGTGACCATGTCGTAGTTGCGGCCGAGCCATGGCCTGCCGTTCCCAGCAAGTGCGATTCCGGTGCAACCCGAACCCACCGGATCCGCCGTGGCGACAGGATTGGCCTGGTATTCCTTCATCGTGGTCAGTGGCACGCCCGTGCCAGACGGGTTTTGGCCACCCCACATGTAGACCTTACCAGCCGCAGGGATGAACCCTGGGTAGTAGCGACTCGCGCGTCCGATCACCGGGTCCGCGATGCTGGACGTCGATGCGCCGTAGAGCAGCCACTCGTTGGTAACACAGTCGAATTCGCTGGTCCAGCTCGACGGCGAACCGCCGTACGACGCGCCATAAGCTCCGCCGGTCGCACCGGCGTTCGTGCTGATTCCTTGACCACCTTGCAGAACCACGCGCTGTCGGATCGGATCGTACACCGCTTGATTGCCCGCATGTCCGTGGGGCACCGCAGTGGTCGTCGGCGTCACTAGGTTCCAGTTTGCGCCGGTCCAAACCCAAGCGTCGAGGTAGTGGACTCGTCCAGACGTCGAGAGATCGTTCCCCGCGCAAAGGAACACGTCACCGAAGTCGTTGCGCGTCACCAGCGTGTGGTTCGCCCGTGCACCGGGCGAAGGCAAAGCGGACACGGGAACCCAGGTGGTGCCGATAAACAGCCACGTGTCGCCAAGCGCAGTGCCCGAACCATCGTCGCCACCGAACATCAAGATGCCCGTCGTCGTTGGGTCGTATGCCATCGATGCGAAGCGTCGCGCCGATGGTCCGGTTGCTGGAATGCTGACCCAACCGGATGCAACGGTCCACGTCCAGGTGTCGCTCAGCAGACCGCCCGCACCATCTTCACCACCGAACATGACCAGCCGACTTCCAGACGCGTCCCACGCCAACCCATTGCGGAAGCGTTGTGACGGTGCGCCGGGGGCACCGTCCGGGTTGTGCTCCGTCCATGCGAGAGTCGAACCGTCGAACTCGTGCAGGTCATTGCGCTTGCTGCCAGAACCGGCAGTTCCGGTTCGGCCACCGAACACGAACAGACTGGTGTCGTTGCTCGCACTCTGACTCCAGTGACGGTTGGCGGGTACCGCGCCGGACACTCCGCCCGTCGTGATCCACTCAGCGCGGGGTGCGACGCGAGCTTGTGGATTCGGAGCAGGAACTTGCGCAGACAGCGCGGCGGCGGAACAGGCAACGCCAACCAGGAACTGAGGGAATACTCGATGCACGAAGCGGGCTTGGTGAGGGAAGGGCCACCGAGGCGGCGATTCAGACCAGGAAAG
>CBESZZ010000060.1:0-10999 GCA_965534055.1 uncultured bacterium
CGACCGGCGGCCGCGTAGAGGTCCTGGCTGCCGATGGCGACGTAGGCGGTCTGACGTTCGGCCGTCGCAATTCCATCGCCGGTCGCCAGGTTGTAGAGCATGAACACGCCGGCGTGCACACCCACGAAAACGACGGTGACCAGCACCCGCATTCCAAGGGTTCGCCGGATCAGCGGACGTGCGGTGGCCTGCGTGAAGCCGGTGAGCTGGTAGCCGGCAAGAACCAACACCAACAGATGTAGTGTGGCGTGGGTCATGGCTCCGGTTGCGGAGATGACGCCAAGCATGGCCGCGCAGAACAGCGCTCGAGACGATTCGGCAAAGAATCGTTCCAGCGCCAAGAAGCCCCAGAAGACGCAGGCTGCGGCGAAGAGACCGAAGGGCACCAGTTCGACGACCGTGCCGAAATAGAGCACCCCAGGGGTGCAGCCGATCAACGCGGTGGTGATCAACGCTGGACGCCGCCTCTGCCCCCACGTGCGTGCGGCCGCATAAAAGACCGAAAGCGTGCACGCCATGACGACAGCGCAGGCTCGTTGCAAACGGTCGTGGGCCAGCATGTCGGGGGACCCCAGCAAGTCTGCGAGCCGATACAGAGAAGGGCTGTTGAACGGATGCTGATGAAACGCGGGCACGCCGCGGACATAGCCCCGCACCACGCCGTAGACGTCGTGGTCATGCAGCACGGTCTGTGCCAGCGCCGTGTACGCAAGGGTTCCCAAGGCCGCGATCGCAGCCATCGCAAGAACGTCCAGCAGGAGCGAACGCAGACCGATGCTGTCCGGTGGGTTCATCTTGTTGCTATAGACGCGCGAAGGGGTGGTGATGCCTACAGAAATCGCGAAGAGCGGGACGTCCGCACCATACGAAGATCCTGGGCTCGGATCTCGCAACGCTGGTATCGTTGCGCGGCAGAACCAATGCGAAACGTCCTCGTGATTCCTGCCCGCATGGGGTCCACACGCTTTCCGGGCAAGCCGCTGACCCAGGTCGCCGGCCACACGCTGATCCGGCGTGTGCACGCTCTGGCGTCCGCCGTGGAAGCCATCGACCGAGTGCTAGTGGCAACCGACGATCCGCGCATCGCGGATCACGTTGCGAGCTTCGGCGGCGAAGCGGTGATGACCGGCGAATCCTGCCGCAACGGCACGGAGCGCGTTCTGGAGGCCGTCGCTGAGCTCGACCCGAAACCCGAGGTGGTGATCAATCTCCAGGGTGATGCCGTGTTGACGCCACCTTGGATCCTTGAGGACCTGGTTGCAGCGTTCGCGGATCCTGCCATCGACGTGGCGACTCCCGCGGTGCGGTTGAGCAAGACAGCGTTCGCCGAGCTGCGGGCGGCCAAGGCGAAGGGTGACGTCGGCGGCACGTTCGTGGTGATGGATTGTTCGCAGCACGCGCTCTACTTCTCCAAGAGTCCGATTCCCCATTCTCGCTCGATGGACGCACTCGACGAGACACCGCCGTTTTTTCAGCACATCGGGACCTACGCCTACCGGTTGGAAGCGCTGAAGCGTTGGGTCGCATTCCCACCGACGCCGCTTGAACAGCTCGAGCAGCTCGAACAGCTCCGCGCACTGGAACACGGGATGCGGATTCGCATGGTGGTTGTGGACTACCGAGGCCGCGATGCCGGCTCGATCGATACGCCCACCGACGTCATCCGCGTGGAGCGGTTGATCGCCACGCAGGGCGAATTGGTGCCGTTGTGATGACCGAATGGTGGGGCCTGTGCAGCTGATTCTTGCCCGTCACGGCAACACGTTTGGGTCGGGCGACAAAGTCGTTTGGGCCGGAGCCGCTCAGGATCTCGCGTTGGTCGACCGCGGTATCGAGCAGGGGCGGGCCCTGGGGGCTTGGCTCGCGCGGTCCGGCTTGGCTCTGGATGCGATCTACTGCGGGCCACTTCAGCGCACGCGAGGAACCGCGGCGCTGGCCGTCGAGGTCTTGGAAACCGCGGCCCAAAAGAACGAATCACGAGTCGCCAGGCAACCGGTGCCGATTCGCGTGGAGCCGGCGCTCGACGAAATCGACTACGGATCGTGGGGTGGGCGCACTACCGCTGAAGTGGTGGCCGAATTCGGGGCCGACACGGTGGATGCATGGAATTCCCGAGGCGTGATGCCTGCCAAGGCAGGATTCGCTCCAACGGTGGTCCAACTGAAGGCCGAGGCGCGTCGTTTCGTGGATGAGTTGCGTCAGCGCCACGGTGCGGACGATCGCGTGCTGCTGGTGAGCAGCAATGGGCGGTTGCGGTGGTTCTTGGGGTTGGTGCCGAATGCGTTGGAAGACGCGTTCCATGCGGGGACGGCGAAGATGAAGACCGGGCACGTGTCCCAGTTGGCAGCGGTCCAAGGCAGCGACGCGTGGCGTCTTGAGTTTTGGAATCGCGACCCAGCGACCCTGTAGGTTGGTCGTTCGAGATCCCATTTCCAGTTCAAGATCTCAGGCCCATCAACATGAATCGCCCAAGAAGAAGAACTGAAGCACTCGCGCTTCCAAGCGCGTGCGCGAGACACGCAGGACCACTGAGGAGACGTTGATGACAACCAAATACGATGCAATCATTATTGGCACGGGGCAGGCTGGCCCCGCCTTGGCTGGCCGTCTGAACGCCGCTGGAATGAAGGTCGCCATCATCGAACGCGACTTGATCGGTGGAAGCTGTGTCAACGTTGGATGCATTCCGACCAAAGCTCTCGTAGCGAGCGCTCGCGCTGCCCATATGGCGCGCCGAAGTGCTGACTTCGGAGTGCAGATTGACGGTCCCGTTTCCGTCGACATGGCCCGGGTCAAGGCGCGGATGAAGCAGATCTCCGGAGCTTCGAACCAGGGCGTCACGCAGTGGTTGGAAGGCATGGAGGGCGTTCACCTCATTCGCGGCGATGCCAAGTTCGAGAGCGCGAACCGGATCATCGTGAACGAACAGGTGATCGAGGCTGAAAAGGTCTTCTTGAATGTCGGTGCGCGGGTCTTCGTTCCAGACCTTGCAGGCATCGAGAACGTCGACTACCTGACTAGCTCCAGCATGATGGAGGTGGACTTCCTTCCGAAGCACTTGGTCATTCTCGGTGGCAGCTACATTGGCCTCGAGTTTGGTCAGATGTATCGACGCTTCGGAAGCGAAGTGACGATTGTAGAGAGAGGCGATCGGCTGATTCGGCGGGATGACCCCGACGTTTCGGAGGCGGTGAAGGGTTTCCTCGAGAGGGAAGGAATCAAAGTCAGGCTCAACGCGGAATGCATCCACTTGGCAGAGAAAGATGGCGGCGTTGCGGTGCAGGTTGACTGCGGGGAGGGTTCACCAGAAGTGGTCGGATCGCATCTCCTCGTCGCCCTTGGCAGGACCCCGAACACGGATTCACTCGGCCTTGATGCCGCGGGCGTAGCGACCAACAAGCGTGGATTCATTGAGGTTGACGATCAGCTACGCACCAACGTCTCCGGAATCTGGGCTCTCGGCGATTGCAACGGCCGCGGCGCGTTCACGCACACGTCGTACAACGATTTCGAGATCGTGGCCGCAAACCTGCTCGACGAAGATGCGCGTCGCGTAAGCGACCGAATCCTCTGCTACGGACTGTTTACGGATCCGCCTTTGGGCCGCATTGGCATGACGGAGCAGCAGGCTCGTGAATCGGGACGCAATGTTCTCGTCGGCAAGCGTTTGATGAAGGACGTTGGTCGGGCCAAGGAACGCAGCGAGACAGATGGGTTCATCAAGATTCTTGTCGACGCAGACAGCAAGAAGATCCTTGGAGCTGCCATCCTGGGTATCAACGGCGACGAAGTCGTCCACTCATTGCTCGATGTGATGTACGCCGATCTGCCCTACACGGTCATCTCGCGTGCGGTCCACATCCATCCGACGGTGTCAGAGCTGGTGCCAACGACGTTGCAGAACCTGCGGCCGCTCGATTGAACAGCTGGCGAAGGTGAGACGTGCTCCGTCACGCTTGTTCGCGGCGTCCGACGAGCGCGGCGAACCTGGCGTCGCTCTGCAGCGACGCAAGATCGGTTTCCATGGCAGCGAGTTCGCGAAACTGCCGACTCATGCTGCAAGCCAGGGAGACTTCACGCCAAGCGCGCTCTCGCTTGCCGAACAGCGCTAGGTAGCAGCCCAGGTTGAAGTGACCGATCGCGGACGCGTTCGATCGCTTCACCAAGCGCTCCATGCAGGCGATCGCGCCTGGGAGATCGTTCAGCCGCTTGCGGCACCAGCCTTCCGTCAGGTCGAGCCAGTCGCTGTCGATGTCTTGGAGCGGGGTGTTCGTCGTCTCGAGGGCGCGCAGGCGGTGCAGGTCGGCGAGGGCGTCGCTGGTTCTGCGTAGCTCAAGCATGACGCGGACGCGAAGGGCGAGTCCGAGTTCTCTGCTCGTTGGGTGGTCGACTAGCTCTTCGAGTAGTTCGAGCGCCCGCTCAGGGCAGTGCAGCTCGATCCAACCTTCGATCTGTAGGGCGCGTCGGCGCAGTGTTCTTGTGTTCCATTTCACCGCGCAGAAGTTTCGGGGTGAACGGTCGCATGCGCAACCCGCCCAAGATGTCGCGTTCGGTGCTCGCCACCGGTGCGCGACACTTCGCGCTACTTGCTGTGCTTCGCGAGGAACACCGCGGCGCGATCGAGCACTGCATGCACCGGTACGTTCAACCGGTGGTCGCCGCCATCGATGAGCCAGTACTCTTTGCGGTTGTGCGAGATTGCGTCGAACACCGCGCGACTGCGGGCTGGATCGACTGTCTCGTCCGCGCTGCCGTGCACGATGAAGGTGGGGACCTGGAGGCGATCCGCGATGGTTTCGTCCGGGTTGTCGCTCATCTCATCCAACGCGGTCTTAGACAGCGTGAACACGGCCTCTCCTCCCGCGGTGCTCAACTGGGTTGGGTCGACTTGAGCTGCGCGCCGCTGCAGGAAGCCAAACGCTGGGGCGAGCAGCACCAGCGCCTGGACGTGCTCGGGGTGTTTGGCTGCGGTCCAGGCCGCAACCAGGCCACCCAAGGAGGACCCGAAGAGCACGGCAGGACCGGTCTTCTCCAGCACGACGGCCGTATCTGCCACGAGGTCGAACAGGGTTGCGCGCTCCAGCGCGCCGCCCGATTCCCCGTGACCCCTCAGATCGAACCGTGCGAATCCCTCGCCGCGTGCGGTTGTGAAGGTGCGCAAGGCTTCGCTTTTCTCTCCGGTGCGCACTGAGCCGAGGCCGTGGAGATACAGCCAGGTTGGCGGGCCGCCTGCCCGATGTTCCCCCACGAGTTCGATGGGTTCGCGGATCGCACTGATGCCCGGGGCGGGGAGGCGGAACGTGGCGGTTGAATCCATTGCGAGGGGTGCCGGTTGGCAGTCCGTTGAATCGGTGCTTCGAGCACCGGCCCTTAACGCAGATCAGTGCCCGAATCCGCAGCCGTGTGTGCGGCGAGGCTCTCGCGGGTTGAGATGCGCCACGCGCGCCGGCGGATGAGGCTCGGATGGCCCGTCCTATGGCCACCCGAGGAAATCGATGGGTCGGATCAGGACAGCTTCGTGATCGCGTCGATGCGCACCGTCTCCGTGCCATCGGGGATCGGCAGTTCTGCCTCGTCGCCGACCTTCTTGCCCAGCAGCTTCTGCGCCATCGGAGCGCGGTAGTTCAGCGCATCGTCTTGGTCCTGGATGTCGAAGGGGCCCAGCAGATCGAACTCCTGAACGTCGCCATCCTCGAGCCGCGTGAATTTCACACGGGTGCCGGGTGCGACGATGTTGTCAGGAATCTCCTGGTCGTCGATCAGCCGTGCCTTACGCAGCTGCACATCCATCTCGGTGGCGCGACTCGTGAGGTTGCGCTGCTCTTCCATCGCGGCATCCCACTCACTGTTCTCGCTGAGGTCACCCAGCGAAGCTGCGGCGCCGATGGCCGTGGAGTTCGCGGGAATCTTCTCGTCGACCAGTACCCGGTAGATCTCGCGCTGGCGCTTGAGTCCTGCCGAGGTGACGTAGATGAAGTCGAGCTCCCAGAACGGCTTGTCGGGCTTGGCGGTGAGGTCGGGGAAGCAGTCCGAGACCGTGCGCAGAATCGCGTCGACAACTTCGGTGGGGAAGTCGTGGCCCGCGCGCTCGGTGATGCCCAAGTAGTTGGCCAGGTCGTCGCGGCTGATGCCGTCGAGTGCCGACGGCAGCACGGCGCGGCGGCCGGTCAGCAAGCTAACGACCCGCGTCGTGAGTCGCGTGTTGTTGGGGATGCGGGAGTGCGGATCGACCAGGACGCGGAGCAAGTGCAGCAGCACACGCACCACGGTGACCGGATCCGGTTCGCGTTCTGCGCCCTCGAAGACCCCGTCTGCGTAGAGGCGACCCAGCAGATACGTCAAGATCGGGTGCCGGCGCGGGTAGGGCGCTGCCAGGTGCCAGATCTCGAGCAGCTCGGGGCCGTGGCCCGTTTCCACGTAGAGGTCGACGACCTTCTCAAGCACCGTGTCGGGGAACTCGGTGATCTTCGCCGTGCACTGTTCTTTCCAGTTCTCGCCCAGCGCTTCGCGAAGCAGGCTCACGGCGTGCTCCTTGCTGGCCTGGGTTGCGAGCTCGTCGAGCTTTGCGGGCTGCAACGCGGACTCTTCGTCCAACAGCAGCGTGCGAAGCTCTTCGCTGGCGGAGACCGATGCGGTGCGGCCGTGTTCTTCGAGCAGCAAGATGCCATCGAGCACGTGGGCGGGGTGCGCCTTGCTCTCCGGGACCAACGAAGCCTCAACCTGCTCTGCGGCTAGGTCGAGCAGCATGTCGCGGGCGCTGACTTCCTGCGTGCGGCTCAGCTGTTCGCGCACCAAGCCGTTCGCTTCGCCGAGGTTGTCGGCGTGGCGGAACTGCATCTTCATCTCGTCACCGAGACTGAGCGGCTTCTTCCGTAGCACGAACACTGGGCGCGTCTTGCTGCCCTCGACCTGAAGCCAAGGATCGCTCGCAGCGGCCGTCTTTGCCTTCTTCCACCACGTCGGCCACTTCTTCGTCGGAATGACCGCGGGGCAGAGTTCTGCCTTCAGCTGCGTGGAGTTGATCTCGCCGCGGTACATCTTCGCCGCTTTGCGAATCAACACGGATGGTCGCTCTGCAACGAGCTGTTCCATCTCTTCCAGCGCGATCATGCGCATGCTGCGCAGGTCGCTCTTGGGCAGCACGCGGAAGCTGTCGAACAGAGTTTGAATCGGGAAGTCCTGTGTGCGCCCGCTCTTTGCGAACCGCACTTTGGCTTCGTCCTTCTCGACGTCGAACAGTTCGACGACGCCTTCAGCCCAACCAGCTGCGTGGTAGATCACGTAGCCGGTCGTGAAGCCGCGGAACTCCAAGAACGACTCCAGTCCGTCACGGCTGATGGACTCATCGCTGAGCTTCGCCTTGGCGCTGATCATCGGGAACCAGGTCTCCTCCCCGTGGTGTTCCTTCAGCAGCTCCCAAAGTCTGCGCGCCAACGGTTCGTTGTGCGCGCCACCGGCGACGATGGCGTGGGCGACGTCGATTGCGTCACCGACCTTGCCGCTCGACGCGAGTGCTTCCACCATTTGCGTGCCGAGTTCGAGTGTCTTCCCGGAGAAGTCTCCTTCGCTCAGAGCTTCAAGGGTTTCGCAGTACGCAGGCGGATCTTGCGGATCGGTGACGTGTGTCGCCCAGGCCTGCTCGAGAAGTTCGATGTCCTGGGATCGCGCGAGGGCGACAAGATCTTGCATAGTCAAGAGTCGGTTCCGGTCAGACGTGCTCGGACGAGCCTAGGGAGCGGCTCACGGAGAGGACGAGGGATCCTACCTACCCGGTAGAATCCGTCCAACAAGCGTCCGAGAACTGGCCAAGACGCCGCCTCGTTGTGGAGAGACGGGGGCCTGCTCTACGCGCGGTTTCGCCCGGGGAGCTGGCGCGAATTCGCCGCTCTACTCGGCGAGGCGGCTGATCAGGGTGTGGACGTTGGCCAGCGTGCAAGATTCGTCGTAAGTCCGGACTGACAGGTCGTCGAAGACCTCCTCAGGGGCCACGAACGTCACGTAGAACTCAGCCCCGTACTGCTCGCGGAACGCGATGATCTTGGCCTGTAGCCCCTCTTCGAGCTGCTCCATGCCTTCGATCACGACCGTCTTGCCTTCGCGGCCCCGACCCCGGAGCACAACCATCGGTGCGTAGGCAGCGACCCGGGTTTCGTCCATGCGCACCTCAAAGTGGCGTGGAGAATGGCTGTGGGCAATTCCGACACCAGACAGGCGGTCGCAGAGCGTTTGCTCCAGCTGGCTGACCAGGATTCGCCCGCCACAGCGCCCGAATCCTGCGCCAAGGCCGGCACCGGTGCTCATGATCGCGTCATCATCCTCGATGACTGACATGGCGCGAGGGATGGCCTGGGGGGCCTTGCCGCGGGTGGATTTGCTCTTGGATCGAGCCCTGGGTTTCGCACCGCCAGCGGCCTTGGCTGCTGTGACGGGCTTCTTCTTGGGCGCGGATGGACGTGGTGAGGCTGCACTTGGAGCCATGACAGATACCGTGGATGGGCGGATGGTGGGGCACGCCGCCTCCCTCCCGGATTCGGTGTGCCGTGGAATGTCGAAGAACGCTGTGCGAAAGGGGTCTGACCTTCCCTCCGCGCTCGGTGTGCGCGGAGGGAAGGTCGATTCGCAGCGTCGAAAAGAGCGTTCCCCCAGCCAAGCAACGCACGCGGACTCGGTCGACGAGGCCCAGCGGCCGGGGCCCCAGGCGACTGGAACCCAAAGACTGGAACTCTCTCGAGTGGTGCGCAGCACTCGGCAAGCGGATGCGCGAGAGGGGCAAGCCCGGGACTCTACACGCCTTTTCCTGGATCGGATAGATGCCCGGGCTGGGCTTCGACCGCTGTGGAAGCTGCTGGGAGGGAAGGCTTGAATTGTTTGGGCACGCCAGAAACGACCGCGACCCCCGCATCGCCCAACGGGGCAAGGCGGGGGTCGCGGTCGCAATCGGTTGTCAGCAGCGACAATGCGCTACGGACGGCTCCGATCGACGGTGACTACTGCACGGTCAGCTCCAGCGCGTTGCTGGTGTAGAACGGCTGCTGGGTGCCACCGAAGTCGTTGATCACGCACTGGAAGTTGAACTGCAGACCCGCCAGGTTGGGGTTGTTCGGGATCGGCAGAGCAAACATTGCTCGGCCATCCGAGTCCGCACCAACGAAACCGATGGTTTGCGGCGACACCGTCAGGCTCGTGCAACCCGGCAGGCCGAACGGATCCAGCGGCGTCGAGCCTTGGGTGAAGCTGGTGACCATGAACACTGGCGCGAACGCCGGTGCGCGCATCGCGCCGATGGCGAACTGGGCGTTGCCCAGAGCGGGGCTGCCGCCCCATGCGTTCATGACGGGCTTGAGTCCCAGCGTGGGAGCAACGCAGCCATCGCCGTAAGGAGCGAGACCGTCGAAGAACGGACCGGGCATCTCGCCGGCGCCCAGCGTGAGGTGCTCTTCGATGAAGGGGCCAAACATCGGACTGAACGGCGAGCCGTAGGGCGTCGGCGTGAAGTAGTCCATGCGAGCTTCGCCCTGCTCGATGACGCCGTTGTTGTTGTCATCGTTCATGGACAGGATCGCTTCTTGGTTCGTGATGTCGAACGTGAAGCTGAAGCTGTTGCGAATTGCGCCGACCGAGTAGATCGGGTTGTCCATCATCGAGATGGTACTGGCGTTCGCGACGTTGTTGACGGTGACCGGTGCGACACCGGCATAGGTCTGGGCAGACATGTTGCCGAACAAGCTCAGCTCGGTTGTGTCCAACGTCTGGTTGAAGTTGCTGTCGAGCCAGCGGAAGCAAAGGCCTGAAACGCGGTTGCCGGAGCCGTTGGCGTCACCGATGCCGCCTGCGCGGTAGGACGGGAAGAAGTAGTAAGCGTCCTCGAAGATCGGGCCGCTACGCGGGACGACTTCCATGAAGCGGACCGAGTTCCAAGCTTCGGCCGTCAGCGGATCGACGACGTCCAAGTCAGGGAACGTGCCGCCCGTGAACTCGGGCAGACGCGCGAAGTTGTTCAGCTCGGATGGGTTGAACAGCACTTCGGGGACGGCCGTGCCGTTGTTGTCCGTGAAGGCATACCAAACGAAACCGTCTGCGGTGGGGGGATACTGGCCGGTGAGTGGGTCCTGCATCACGAATGAGCCACCCTGCCACACAGCGATCTTGCCGCCGCCGAGCACGCGCACGTACTCGAAGTTGTCGGCGTTGATCGCGACCGGCATGCCGTTCGCGTCGGGGACGGTCAGGTTCATCGCAGTCGAGACGAACAGGCTTTGCTCGCCGGCGTCCGTTGCGTCGCCGTCACTGTTGAGGTCGACGAGACGGTGGATGCCTTCACCCGGTGCGTTCGGGCCGGATGCTTCCATCGCGACGTAGCAGATGGTGCGGCCGGTGGCGGGGTCTACCCACAGGTCGAGGCTGTCTGGTGCAAACGGGCTGCCCGAGAAACCGAAGCGGAAGTATTCGCCGATCTCTGAGGGGTCATCTTCGATGACGCCGTTGTGGTTCGCGTCGGTTGCGCGCCAAATCACGCCCTCCGACGAGTCGCATAGGTAGAACGAAAACTCGCCGTCTTCGATGATCTTGCGGCAGTCGGTTTGGAAGATGGTGTTCGTGCCTGTCGCACCCGTCTTCGTCAAGAAGATGTGGATCTCCGTGGAGTCGATGAACCCGTCAAGGTTGTTGTCCGTCAGGCGCACGGCGGGGTAGCTGTTGCCGGTGACTGCTGGGTCTCCGCTGTCGGCGAAGCCCATGGTCAAGATGTGGTCTTGCGCACCGGCGGCGGCGACAACCGAGAAAGCAGCCGCAGTGGCCAGGAAAGATGCTCGTTGCATGGAAGTCCTCGAGTTGAGGTCAGGGTTTTTTAAAGACGAGGTGGTGCCAGCGCATGGGCAGTCTGTGTTGGGTGACTGCCCAAGCTCTGTGCTGGATCCGTGCGGATCATGGCAGGAAGACCGCGGAAAGGGACCCCCTCCGCTAGCACCGAATCTTCCAGGATGATGCAGGGCAATGTGAA
>CBESZZ010000061.1:0-10979 GCA_965534055.1 uncultured bacterium
GTGGCGCTGACCAAAACCGCGGTCGCTCCGGAGCCGAACATCCATTCGCGTAGCGCACCGGCAACTTCGAGCGGTGCCGCCCGCAGCGTTGGGCCGCGGCGGTGGGGCTCGATCCAGCGCACCATGGTGGTTGGCGCGGATTGCACTGCGAGTTCTGGGTCGTGTGCGTCTTCGCGGTCGTCCATGGGGCCGGCGAACGCACCGCTGGTCAGTGCCTTGAACGTGGCCGCGAGCCCGTCCAAGCCTTGGGCTCGCGCCGTCAGCTCCATGCGCACATTGAGGTCTTTGCCCCGCACGGCTGCTGCAGCCACTTCGCTGGCGAGCTGCTTTAGCAGTGGTGAAACCGGATCGAGAAGCGTCTCGTCGTTGAGCGGCATGGCCTCGTTGCGGCGCATGGCGAGGCGTTCGGTGAGATCCGCAAAGAACGCTTCGTTGGCGATGCGAAGATCCTCGACGAGCAGGCGAGACTCGGAGGTGCCATACGTCGCGAGCAAGCTCTTGGCCGCGCGCTTCGGCAAGAGCCGTCGCAAGTGCCAGCCAACCGTCGACTCGGCGAGCGACAGGCCCAGGCTTTCGGTCGCAACGCGTTCTAGATGGTGTGCTTCATCGAAGATCACGACTCGATGACGAGGCAGAGCGTTTGCGCCGGCCATGCGCAGAGCGATGTCGGCCATGTAGAGCGAGTGGTTGACCACGAGGATGTCGGCACCCTCCATGCGCCTGCGCGCACGCTGCCATTTGCAGGGATCGTAGAACTTGCAGGCCTTGTTCAGGCAGTTGCCGTGTTCCGCCTGCACCGCTTCCCAAACCTGAGGCAGCGGCTGAAACGGCAGGCTCATGCGCGTGCCTTCCTGCGTTGTCGCGGACCACTGCACGATCTGCTCGAGCTCGTTCGCGGTCTCTTCCTGATCAAATAGCTGCTGCTCGCCGCGCGCCATGTGCATCCGGCGCAGGCACAGGTAGTTGTTGCGTCCGACCGCCGTGACCGCGCTGAATTCGGTCGGAAGGACGGCGGCGAGGAACGGCAGGTCCTTTTGGTCCAGCTGCTGCTGCAGCGCGATGGTGCGTGTTGAGATCACCACGGGGCCATCGCCCCGATGGCTCTCCGCATGCAGGACCGCCGGGAGCAGATAGGCGAAGGATTTGCCGATTCCGGTGCCTGCTTCAGCGAGCAGGTGCTTCTTGTCGTGGAGCGCGCGCTCTACCGCGACCGCCAGTTCTCGCTGTTCTGGGCGCGCTTCGAAGCCTTCAAGCCGCCTTGCGATCGGGCCTTCGTCGGCAAGGAACTCCAGAGTCTTGCTCACGAGGACACCCGCCCCGGCCGCGGATTCTTGGCCATCGGGTGACGGGGCCCGTGGGGGCGAGGCGAGTCATCGAGAGCGGAGCTAGGCACTCCCGGGGAGCGTAGCAGGAGCTCGGCGATCGACCGCTGTCGTGCAGGAAATCCGTCATGAACCCCATGCGACGGCGAATAAGGTCCGCGACCGGGCGCCGAGGAATGAAATCGCGCCCGAGTCGCGGTGCAACAACGAGTGAACGTCGTCGCAAAATATCCTCCACGACCAGCGAAGGTTGGACTGCGTGAGCAGTCACGCAAGGGAACCGTCTGCGCAATGCCAATTGGTTTCAGGAATCGCGCAACGCACCATGCCGATGGACGAGCGTTCAGCCCGTGTCACTCTTGCTCGTGTCTTTGCGCCAGGGCTCGGCGCCACGTGATGAGAAGTAGAACGAACAGTCCGCCGGCGATTCCGAGTGCGATGCGATAGCTCGGCAACATGAGTGGCGACCAGGTGCCACCGCGAACTCGGTACACCTCAGCATCCGCGGGAAGCCACTCCACCTGCGGTTTCCCCGTCGCTGCCCCGCCGCCGGAGGGTTGGAACGAGTAGCCGCGCCGCGGTGTGCTTCCCGGGTCGACGGCGAATTCGAAGGTGACGCGTTCCCAGCCCAGTCCAAGCGGCAAGGCTAAGCGTGTTGTTTCAACTTCGCGCGCCTGTGCCCAGCTCAGGGCTTCACCCTCGCCATCCAGTCTGAGGTCCTGGAATGGCGAGCGCATGCCGGTGGTGAAATAGACCACCGCGAGTCCGAGCAAGAGTAAGCCGCAGCCAAGACCGAGGACGCGATGCAGACCGGACACTTGCGAAGCCTTGGACACTCCGCGCAGGGTAGCAACAGCGGTTGCTACGGTCAGGGAGCCCTTGGCAATCAGTCTTTGGATTCTTCCGGCAGGTGGAAAATGGGCACGGCTTGGTTGTCGCCAGCGATCAGCTCGAGAGTGCCAACTTCGGTCCACATTGCGGCGATCCTGGCCGCGCGGTCTTCCTCCCCAAGGGTGAAGATCTCGTGTGGTTGCGCCTTGAGCAACTTCGAATTGAGCACGTGGGCACGGTATCGACCAGGAGCTTGAAACAGCTGGACCCGGCCAAGTGAGTCGGTTCGCTCTGCGCTCACCCCATGCAACTCCGTGTCGTCGGCTTCGCGAGTCCACCGAATTCGGGTTCCCACCGCGGGTGTCCCGTCGTGATTGCGGAAAATGCATGCCCCCATGGTCGCTGCGGCGGTGAGCGAGAGGTCTGTGATTGCGGTGTCCGCGACGACGAGAATCGCTGGTTGCGTCCTGATTTGTGGACGCAGTGTTGGTGAGCCGGCTACTTCGATGGTCGGAGTCCATCGGCCCGCCCGTAGGGGCAGGCTGAATTCGCCCTGCAGGTTGGTCGTGCAGCCCCAGCGTGCTAGAGGCGCTTCGGTGGTCTCGTCTATCCGGGTGAAATGGAGTTCGGTACGCCCGGCCGGTTTGCCGTTGAGTTGAACGCGCCCTGTCACCAGTCGAGGCACGAAGTCGCTGAGGTCGAGATCGACTTCGCGGGTTTCGCCGAGTTTCAGATCCGCGAACTGACGAATCATCGTGTCAACTCCGATCGTCGACACTCCGCGTCGCGTGATGTTGCGTATGCCAACGTCCCACGTCCCTGGTCCCAGCGCGGAGAACTCCGCGCGTCCACTGTCATCTGGGGTTGCAAACACCTCTGGTTCGTATGATTCGCCTGGTTGACGCACGCGCCTGAGGAAGAACTTCGGTGACTCCATGCGCAGCGCTGGGTCGGGATGCACCGCTTCTTTCGGTGTCAGATTTAGAACGACTCTGGCTGGTTCCGGCACGACGACTTCGAGAGTCCCTGGATCGTCAAGGCGCACGTTGGGTGTGACGTGATGCCAGCCTTTGCCGTGAACCATGAGGCTTACCGCGCGATCCGCAGGACCAAGGATCCGACCGCGGCCGTCGGGATTTGTCACCGACGACACGATTTCCGCTGGAATGCGCGCGCGATCCGTCGGCCACGAATGCATCGACCAGCCCGCGAGTCCTGCGACGATCCGAGCATCGGGCTCGCTCAAGTTCGGATCGTCGAAGATGGAGATCTTGGCTTGTGGCACCGGTTCGCCGGCGTTGCTTGTTACCCGGATGGATCGTTCGGCTGAGCGTGGCAAGCTCAACGTCACGAGGGACTCTTCACCCCGTATGAGTGTCACGCGAGCAACCGGAGGAGCTGCGGTTCCCTTGGTGTTGACCAGGAAGTGCAATAGCACGTCACCAGGATCGATACCGGCGAACACGGATTCACCGGGTGGGTCGCCAGCGGCCGGACTCAATGCTTGAAAGTGGCGCGAACCCCGTCCTTGGTGTGAAACCAGCAGCGATGTCACGCGAAGCGGTTGACCGGTTGCGGCCTCCTCGGCGCGGATTCGAATGCGTGCTTTGCGCGGAACGACCAACCGCACGTTCTCTTCGTTCCAAGCGAACTCATCCGGCATCTGCAGCGGTTGACCTGGACCGCGAACCCATAGCCGCACTGGTCCGGTCGACGCATCCGCGCGTCGTCGCAGCGTGAAGCGACCCGCTGCGTCGGTGGGTTCGCTTTGCTGTGCTCCTTGTTTTGCCAACGCCTGGAAAATTAGCGCACCGCCACCCGTCGGAGCGCTGACGATGACGCCTTCAATGGGTAGGTCGTTGTCCGTCACCACGACGCCTCGGATCGTGTCGGCTGTTGCTAGCGAGGTCACAACCAAGCGCAGCCCCTCTTTGGTGCCGTCCACTTCGATGACTGAAGTCTCTGGATCGGCCATTTCTCGCTCGATGGCGGAGGCTTGCCACGACCCTGGCGCTAGCGGGCCCGCAACTACGAACGCTCCATCCGCATCCGCGTTCGTCCCAGCAATATGATCAAACCTTCCAAATTCGGGTGGTGCGATGCGCGGTGCTTGCGCCAAGAACCGCACGTGCACGTTCCCGACGGGTTGGTTGTTCGTGTCCACCAGCGTGCCGCGCAGAGATCCACCCGCAGGCAACAGGATCTCGCCGAGATCGAGCTTCTCGTCAACGCCAAGCTGCAACTCGTCGAAGCGACACCTGACGTGGGGTGCGGTCGGCAGCAACTCGAGCTTGAACGGTGTGTCGGGAACGGCGGCGAACGCGCAGCGAAACCTCCCCAGCTCGTCCGTCTTGTGGTGCAGGGCATCGCGCCACTCCAACCCTTCCGCGAGGCGTGCTTCGATCCAAGCGGACGTCGGCCTGCCCAGACGGACGATGACCACGGCGTCGCGCAACGGTTCGCCCGTCTCGTCGATGCAGCGCCCCGCAACCACCGCGTGGGTGACATCCGATGCAGGTTCTTGCGGCGACAGCTCGGCGGGCTCAAGAGCTGTGCGCGCTCCGGCAATCGCTGAGCTTGCAGGGGAGTTGGCTTGTGGCAGCTCGTTCGTCGCAGGTTCGACTTGCCCTGCATCAGCTTCGCTTGGACCACCTGGAGTGTTTGGCGTCGGTTTGTCTGCGTCCGGTGTTGCCAGCAGGAGCCACGCACAGCCGGCGGTCACCGCGGCGGCGATTCCTATGAGGATCCAAGGTGTCGGTTTCCGCATGCACGGAGCATTCACTTTGAGATGCAAAGTATCAAGAGGAGGGGGTCACTCGCGGCACTGGGGCGTTCGGCTGGGGCAGGTCCATGCCCGGTCACGGGCGGCTCTTGCGACTAGTCCTTGGCGCTCTCCGGCATGCGGAGAATCGTCTCAGCCTGGTTGTTGCGGGCGATCAGTTGAAGCGTGCCGATCTCCATAGACGCTGCAGCGATTGCGGCCCTGCGGGCATTTCCCCTGAGCTCGCGGAAGGGTGACATATTGCGAAACTTGGCCTTTAACACGCTCGCCCGATACCGACCCGGGGCCTGCAGTAGCTGGGCGCGGCCGCTCGCGTCAGTGAGCCCCGAGCAGCCCTCATCAAGATGGTGGGCTTCGCCATCACGGGTCCAACGCACCTGGATTCCCGAAGCAGGCGTCCCATCTTGATTGCGAACGATGAACGTTCCCAGAGCGGATGTTGCGGCGAGCGATACGTCCGTGATGGTGCTCTCCTCGACGACAAGTTCCGATGGCTCTGTCGTGATCGATGCGCGCAACTCCGACGGGCCAGGGATCTTGACCATTGGGATCCACCGGCCGGCGCGAAGTGGAAGGCTGAATTCGCCCTGTAGGTTGGTTATGCCGGCCGCACGCCCGGATCGTTTTCCTGTGGTCTCGTCGATTCGAAAGAACTGGAGTTCAGTTCGCGCGGCTGGCTGCGCGTTGAGTTCCACGCGTCCTGTCACCAGCCGAGGAATGAACGCGCTGAGGTCGAGGTCGACTTCACGGATCTCGCCGAGCCGCAAGTTCGCGATTCGATGGATCGTGACCTCCCTCCACAAGGAACTCATTCCCTGGCTGGTGTTGTTGCGAAGTCTGACGTCCCACGAACCGGATCCCAAACTGGTGAACTCCACTCGGCTGTTTGCATCTGGGTTGGCGGACATCATGAGTTGTGGCTCGCCAGATTCGCCCACGTTGCGAAGCACAACCTCATGCGGGTTGATTCGCAGTTGCGGATCCATGCGAACCGCACTCATGGGATGCAGGTTCAAAATGACTCTTGCCGGCTCCGGAACAACCACTTCAAGGGGCCCCGTATCGTCGAATCGCACGCCGGAAACGACGTGGTACCAGCCGGCGCCTTGAACCATCAAACTCACCGCGCGATCCGTTGGGCCTCGGAGCTGACCGTGGCCGTTCACATCGGTCGCAGACTCTGCGAGCCTGATGGGGATTCGCGCACGACTGGACGGCCACCTGTGCTTCGACCATCCCGAGGGCTGTGCGAGGATGCGAGCGTCGGACTCGCTCAAGCTTGGGTTGTCGAAGAGATACAACCCACCAGGATGCACGGGCGCCCCTGAGGTGGTTGCCACGTGGATGGATCGTTTGGATGAAGACGCCAGGTTCAGCTCCACGAGCAGCTCTTCGCCCCGCTTGAGCGTCACGCGCATCGCCGGTGGGGGATAGGTTCCGTGCCGACTGGTGTCGAAGTGCAGCAGAAGTTCACCTGAGATGATCCCGGTGAAGACCGACTCGCTTGGTGCGTCGCTTGGAACGGGCACCTGCGCATTGTAGTTGAAGCTGCCACGCCCCGGGATCACGACGCGCACCCATGACATGCGAACCGGCTGGCCGGTGGCCGCAGCTCGAGCGCGCACTCGAAGGCTCGCTTTGCGGCGAATGACGATCCGCACGTTGTGATCGTTCCACGCGGTCGCGTCGTACATGACGGACGGATAGTCGGGGCCGTCGACCTTGAGGCGAACTGGTTGAGTCTTTGCATCCGCGCGTCGCATCAGCGTGAAGCGCCCTTCCGCATCGGTGGGTTCGCTTTCCTGTTGCTCATACATCGAAAGCGCCGCGGTCGGTCCAGCGATCAACGGGGCGCTGACGACGACTCCGGCAATGGGTTCGTCGTTGTCCCTAACAACGATTCCGCGGATCGTGTCTGACGTGGCCATCGATTGGACCACGAGGCGTAATTCTGTGACGTCCCCGTTCACTTGCAGGACGGATTGTTCAGGTGTGGCAAATTCGCGACCAGCGACGGATACCTGCCACGTGCCGGATGGGATTGGGCCGTCTAGCGCGAACGCTCCCGTCGGATCCGTGGTTGTTTCGCTTTTGTGTGTGAACCTTCCGAGTGCAGGTGCGGCGAGGATCGATGATTTCGGCGAGAGCCGCACCGCGGCGTAGCGCACCGGTTGACCGAGAGTGTCCACGAGCGTGCCGCTTACCGATCCACCAAGGGGCAGCAGGACTTCGCCGAGATCTAGGCGCGCATCATCACCAAGCAGCAGTTCGTCAAACCTGCAGCGGCAGCAGTTGGTGTACATTGGCTCCAAACTGAGCCCGAAAGGAGTGTCGGGCACCGTGACGAATGCGATGAGAAACTTGCCCTCCTCGTCCGTCTCCGCCCAAGTCGTTTGGCTCCACGGGAGTCCTTCAGCCTGGCTCGCACGGAGCCATGCGGAAGTCGGTCGCGCCAGGTCGACGCTAACGACGAGCTCGGGCAATGGTTTGCCCGCCTCGTCGATGCAACGTCCCACGACCACTGCGCGCGTAATATCCGATGTGTTGCCTTCGGACGCGGTATCGATCCGTGTGTGGAGTGAACCGATGCCTGCCGAATTCTCTGACGGTGCATTGCCGGTTGCCGCGGACTCTGTGCCGGGTTCGACGACTCGTCCGGCAGACTTGGGTCCGGCGTGAGTGTCTGGATGCGGATTGCCCTCCGCAGGCATCGTCAGAAGCAACCAAGCGCATCCGGCCAGAACCGCGAACGCGATCCCCTTGATGATCCATGCAGTCGGCTTGCGCATGGGGGCAGCATTCGCTGGGGGATACAAAGCCGCAAGAGGGGAACGTTGCGTCCGGAGACATCTTCGGCACAAGGGCTTTCGGCTGGCGCGGATCTGTGCGCGTAATGTGTCGAGAGCGCCCCGCAAGCAGAACGTCCACCACACAGGTCCTATGACTCCCGATCGCTCGACGCATCGCGTGTTTCTCTCCACCTCATCTTGGCTTGCCTTGTCGATCGTGACGGCGGGAGCATTCGCAGTTCCGGCCAGCGCACAGGCTTCGGGAATTGCGGATGCCGACCGCGCGTTCGCCGCGAAAGATTGGGAGCGGGCCGCAAAGGCTTATCGACTTATCGTGACCAAGGACGTTGGTCAGGCGCAGTTGTGGTTCAAGCTTGGCGGCGCGCTGTTCAACATGGGGGAGTGGTCCGACGCTGTCGGGGCATTCCGAAAGGCGGCTGCCGATCCGAAGCTGCGAGTGGATGCGTACTACAACATAGCGTGCGCGCAATCGCGTTCAGGGGATGGCGTGGCGGCGTTGGAGAGTTTGCGTGAGGCAATCCAAGCAGGCTTTCGGAAACGGCAGCACATGCAGCAAGACCCTGACTTGGTGCTCGCTCGGGAAACCGAAGGGTTCAGCGAAATCGAAGCGTTGCTGGGCCCGCCAATCGGCGCGCGTCTGCCTAAAGTCGAAGGCGATGCGCGTCAGTTCGATGCGTGGTTGGGTGAGTGGGATGCCGTGACGTTGACGCGCGATGGCGCGACGGGGGCGTGGGTTGAATCGGGCAAGCTGCACATGCGGATCGAACCGGCACTCGCGGGGCAAGTCGTGCTGGAGTTTGCGCAGGGCGAAATGGTGAGCGGTCAGGGCAAGACGCTCGGTTTCAGCGCGCGTAGTTACGACCCCAAAGCGCAGGAGTGGAACCTGTTGCTGCTTTGGCCGAGCCCTGATGCCGCGAAGTTCTCACACATGACGGGTGGCTTTCGCCACGGTCGCGGGGAGTTCCTCGTGTTCTGGCCGCGGGAGGGAGAGCCGGATGGTGCGCTGCGGTACACCTTCTCGGACATTGGTGCAGACCGGCTGCGCTGGGATAGCGCGCGTTCATTGGATGGCGCGCAGTCCTGGAGCACGTCGATGATCTTTGAATTCGCGCGACGCGGTGCCGACGCGGAACCGCTAGGCGATGGTGCATCGAAGGGCACGAGCTTTGGCGCGAGCGTGGAATCCCGGGTAATGGATTGGACCTGCGGAGCCCGCACCGGGCAGTTCGCTGCACGGGTCGTGACCGAGAGGCCGATCAGGTTCGGGGCAGTCAACGGCGAGTATGTTCGTGCGACCACGACGCTGCATCTCGAAGGTGCACTGTTGATGACACGCTTCTCCCTCGGTGAGTCTGGCGGGGCTCAAACCGCGATGGAGTTCGCCGCCTATGACACGTCGAATAAGCAATGGGTGCGCTACACGATTGAAGCTGGCGGACCGCGCTTCACCCGATGGACAGGCAAGCTCGACGGTGTCGGTGTCGTTTGGGAAACGATGACGCCCGATGGTCTTGTTCGCGAAACGATGAGCTACGGGGCGTTGGATGCTCAGGATCGCGAGAGCGTCACGAGAACGCGCCAAGAGCAAGCAGCTGATGGCGCGTGGGAAGAAATCTGGAGCGTGCGGATGCAGTAGCGCTTCGCTACGACACGGGCGCTTCGAGGCCTTGCGGCAGCTTCGGTCCGGCGGGCGGCGCGATGTAGTCACCACACACGGTCAGGCGGCTCTTTTGATGCCATCGGCGATCGTGGATGACCGGCAGAAAGCGGCAAGGTGAATCCACGACTGCCGCTCCATTGCCGGCTCGCTTCTTTGTGGCACCTCCGCTCACGGCCGTGGCGAGCCGCTCCCCTAACTTGGATCTTGTCCGTACCCAGTGGCGACCAATGCGCGTCTGGGCGTGGTGGTCGCGGAAGCTGTACGTCACCGAGAGCATGCTTGGCAGCAGAACCGGAACACGCCGGACTTCCAAGATATCCGCGACGCCGACGTCGCCTTCGCGCATCAGCCGACGCAACGAGTAGCAGCCTTGGAACCAAAGCAGCAGCGCCAAGATCCCCGGAAAGACCATGCGTCCGAGCCACAGGGTGGGACGCAACGCGTCGGGCAGCAGGCTCAGTCGACTCTTTTGCAGTCTGTTGATGTGGGGCGTGTCGGGGATGTACTCGACCGCGGCTGAGTCGCCGGACGTGAAAGTCGCGGCGACCCCGAATGCCCGTCCCTGCAGCGTGCGGCCGTGCCGATCCTCGAACGAGTACGTGATTCGCGCCGCGGCTCGGCCATCGATCTCACGCTGGATGGGCTCGACCCGATCGACAACGCCCATGGCCGACGCCGCGCCTTCGTCGAGTTTCGCGTCATCTCCCGGCTTGCCGCCGGCAGCGAACACCATCATCATGCAGATTGCGCCGCCGTAGATGGCTGCGAAGAACCCGAACACCGCGAGTAGCCATCGGTGCCAAAGCACGGGGTGCCACCGCACGTTGCGAGGGGATGGAGGGATGTCGCGAATCTCGCGGGTCATGGACTCGGGTGGTGCGAAAGCACCAGTCAGGACAGTAACCGGCTCGCAGCGGTTTGTGTTGCCTCAGGGAGGTTCAAACGCCCAGGGGCCGCCACGAATTTTCCACGGCTTGCACTTTGCCGCGGCGCTTCGCCTGATTTGCGCGGAGAGCCTCATCCCAAGAAAGTACCGCGGGCAGATTCTCAAAGGTGGGGGGTTGCAGCTCCTTGGCTCGTTGCGTTCACTCGCAGCCCGTGACATTCCGCTCCTCGACACTGCACAACCATCACCATCACCCGCTTACCAAGCCGGTGAGGTTGCTGCGCGTCTGAGCGATGCCTGATGACCCCGCCGGCCTTGGGCCGGCGCGTGGTCTTTGGACGGTGCCGGTCCCGAACTTGTTCGGACCCTGAAAATTGACCGCACCATGAGCACGAATCCTTCTTCCGAGCCGCTTCGTCTCGCTCTGCCCAAAGGGCGTATGCAGGCCGGCGTTTTCCAGCTCTTGGCTGATGCCGGCATGCCGGTTCGCGAGACCGCGCGGGGCTATCGTCCGGTCATTCGACTCCCGCAGGTCGAAGCGAAGATCCTTAAGCCGCAGAACGCCATCCAGATGTTGCACTGCGGATCGCGCGACCTTGGGTTTGCCGGTCGAGACTGGGTGGTTGAGCGCGGCGCCAAACTCGTCGAGGTCTTGGACACCGAACTCGACCCTGTGCGAATCGTGCTT
>CBESZZ010000062.1:0-10969 GCA_965534055.1 uncultured bacterium
AATGGTCACTGATTCCACAGAGCACGGCTCCACGGGGCAGGGTGCGGTCCCGGACGCGGTTGTCGAAGCGATCCGCGGATTCGCAATCCCAGGTCAGCCCATGGCCGTGCGTGCCCACCGCCGTGGACACATCCACAGCACGTTCATCTCGACTTGGCAGCACGAGCGGGAGAGCCGGCGCTACCTGCATCAGCAGATGAACGATTCGGTGTTCACCGACATCGGCAAGTTGATGCACAACATCGAGCGGGTCACTGCGCATCTGGCTGCGCGCGAAGCGGTGGCGCCTCGCGGCGTGCAGGCTCTGCGGTTGGTTCCGGCCAATGACGGCGGGAGCTGGTTCGCCACGACGAACCCGGCGCAGGCATGGCGGACGTATGAGTTCGTCGAGAACACCGAGTCCTATGACCTGTGCGATACGCCGGGTCGGGCGTTCGAAGCCGCGCGGGAGTTCGGTGCGTTTCAGGAGGACCTCTCGGATCTCGATCCGAAGGTCTTGCACGAGACCATCCCCGAGTTCTTCAGCACGTCGCATCGGTATCGCCAGTTCGATGCGGTGAAGGGGCGGGCTGAGCGGCCGGACCGGCTGCGGGCCGCGTCCGCCGAGCTACAGTTCGTCGAAGAGCGTCGATCGATGGCTGCGCGTCTGGATGAGTGCTTAGCGGATGGGCGTTTCCCCCAGCGTGTGGTGCACGGAGATACGAAGCTCAACAACGTGCTCTTCGATCAGCGCACCAAGAAGGCGGTGTGCATCGTCGATCTCGACACGTGCATGCCAGGTTGGTCGCTCTACGACTTCGGCGATCTCGTGCGCTTTACCGCGGCCCGAAGCGTTGAAGACGAACCGGATCTGCAGCGCGTGGGCACGGACTTGGAGCTCTACCGCGCGTTAGTCGACGGCTACCGCGAGGGTGTCGGCGACATGCTGACGTCCGCGGAGCTGGAGCACATGCCGTTCGCTGCAAGGCTCGTCACGTTGACGGTGGGGCTGCGGTTCCTCACCGACTATCTGAACGGCGACCAGTACTTCCCAGCGCAGCATCCTGACCACAACCTGCAGCGTGCACGCGTGCAGTTCAAAATGGTCGCGGAGATGGAAGGCCGACGCGAAGACATGCGGGTTGTTTCGCGATAGCCGGTCGAACACGTCATCGACACTACGATCGACTGGTTCATCTGACGGAAGCCGAAGGCGCGCGCATCGTGGTCGAAAGACCCGATGGGCGGCTGGCGGAGTTTGAAATCGTTTAGTCACCCATCAGAGCGCTTGTAGCACGCTGGTTGGTGTTCGGCGTCACTCCAGCATTGGACTTAGCCCCTAGCGTCGCCGATCTGCACCGACGTTCCGAATGACACGTTCTACCTTCTCGAAGACCTCCCCCAGGTCAAAAAAAGCCCTCTGCTCCGAAGTTGTATGCCAAATTGGGCTACCCACACGATTGCATTGAATACAACCATTCCCCAGACACCCAACAGAGCAAACGCTGCAACTCCGATCGAAGCGGAGAGACCCCACGCGGAATATCGAGGACTCTTCCAACCATTGCCTTCCGCAACCAATTTGAAGCACTCTTCGTTCATTGTCGCATACGCGCAATATAAGAAGAACAACTGCACCGCAACAACGACGCAAGATATTGTTAACACCGTCATTTGGTCACAATCTACGGGCCGTGACAAATCGAACTATAACCGCGACACCATGCGCGACTCAACAGCCGATGGCCCGCGCACGGCGTTGCGGCAAGTGGCCCGCTTCAAGCCGAAGGGTTTGCTTGGGTTGGCCTACTGGAATTCGGTGCTGCCGCTGCACGGCTTTGTCTTCCGCGGAATGATGAAGGGCATCAAGCGTGCTGCCGATACTTCGACAGTGACCGCCAGTGAAGCCGTGCAGCCTTCGACCTAACGCCGCTTCAGATAATGAAGTCGAGGTCAGTCCCGCCCGCGCAGCTTGGGTCGTAGTACTTGATCCGCATCGCGCTGACCTTCTTGGTCGCGAGGTCGTAGACGTTCACTTCGGCCAGGTCGCGGCCGTAGATGTGGATCGAGATCGTTTCCTTCTCGCTGACGTTGCCGATGCGGTGGATCTCGCGGTAGGGCGGCAGCAGGTAGCAGCTTGAGCCGGCGTGGACTTCGATGCCGCTGGATTCGCGCAGTTCGGCGTAGCCCGCGGTCGAGCCGTCGTCGAGGCGGTCGTAGTGCACCTCTTCCAGGCAGTTGCGCAGGATGCCCATCACGCCCCAGCAGTTGTGGTCGTGGATCGGGGTGGCGTGGCCGGCGCGCCAGACCAGGGCCAACACGACGAAACGGTTGCAGCGGTCTTTGTGCAGCAGGTGCCGTAGGTAGCCGTCGGGCGAAGATACCCGGTGGCAGGGCGCCAGCCAGTCGTCGTTCTGGACGAGTTCCTTCGTGATCTTCGAGACCTCTTTGACGATCTGCGGGACGGCCGGGCGGCGGTCCAAGATGGCCTCCACATCACGGACGTAGTCGGTGAGGCCGTAGGGACACGACGATATTGAGGCTTCCTGGGTAGGGGGTGTCATGCGGCGGCTGGCGAGGGCTTGGTTTGAGGGTGGCGCGGCTTGGGGGAGGGCAGCTAGCGGGCTGGTGGCCGAGGGCGTCCCGAGGAGTTGCGTGGGAAGATCCTTGGCCCGCCGGCGTCTGACCCCGACGATCGTGTTGAGCGCAGAAAGTCTACCATGGTGAAAACGACCCCAACCCCTCGTCTCGAGGCTCATTCCGCCGACTGCAACGGGAACACCCCCTGCCACGGCCTGGGCCAAGACCTGTGCCCAAGCCGGCCGCAGAGCCCGCGTCGCCCGGTAGTTTCTGGCGGCGCTGGCAGCCCAGGCCGTCGATTTGCCCCCGCATGGGCGGGTGGCCTGTTGGGGCTCGCTCTGTTCGCCGGATGCGCGAGCCAGGAGCGGGTGATTGAGCGGAGTCTCGAGTATCGCGAAGCGAACAACGCGTTCATGGCCTACGAGGTGCTCCGGCTGGAGCGCCTGAACCGCGGCGACAGCGTCGACGAAGAGTTCGAGAAGGCCTATTGGCGCGCGCGCCGCGACTGGCTGATCGAGGCGGGCCGCGACGAGATCTTCCGTGACAACGAATTCAAGGCGCTCGGCTTGCTCAATCAGGCGCTCGCCCTAGATCCAGAGAGCGTTGCAGCGCTGGACCTGGTGGACAAAGCGAAGGACAAGCTCGCCGTGGGCTTCACCCGCGACGGCAACAACTCCCGCAAGCAAGATGACCTCGACAGTGCGTTGCTGCACTACGCCCGCGCCCTTGAGCAGCGGCCGGAATGGCGCGATGCGCTTGCGGGTCGTGCGTTGGTGGACGCGGAGTTCCAGCGTCGCCACGAGTTCGCGGTGAAGCAGCTGAACTTCGGGTTGGAGACCGAAGAGAAGAATCGGTTCACCGAGACGAAGTGGCACGGCAGCATCTCTGTCGACAAGGACCCGTCGCTTCGCGAGGCGAAGCTTCTGCGCGAGCGTGCCGAGCGAGAGCTGGTGGAGCGCGAGTTCGAAACCGCCTCGTTGCTGCTCGAAGAAGGGCAGTACGGCGCCGCGTTCATGGTCTTTGAGAATCTGCTGGAGCGGAAGCCGGACTATCCCGGTGCGGTGGAGCGGCGTGACTCGGCGAAGCGTGAGTTCGACGTCGAAGGGCTAGCGAACGACGCGCTGATGGAGATTCGTCGCGGCAACGACTTTGCCAAGGCGCACAACATCTTGAACAAGGCGTTCGAGATGAGCGTGTTTGAAAAGGCACGCATCAACGAACTGATGGCGCAGGCGCGTGAGCAAGAGGCTGAATCCAAGCTGCGCGCCGCCAAGAACCTCGAACTGCAAAACCGCTACGAGGAGGCCTTGGTCGCCTACCGCGAGATTGCGGCGGACTGGCCCGGTGGGTTCCAAGACGTCACAACGCGGATCAGCGCGTTGGAGATCGACATCGACTTGGCACTGAAGGCGTTCACGACCGGCGAGGAAGCGGAAGCTGCCGGCGATCTCGAGGCCGCCATCGAGGCTTACAAAGAGGCGCTCCTCTATCACCCGGGCTTCAAGAACCCGAAGGCGAAGCTCGAAGCGTTGAAGGTCGACGGCGCCTGAACTCTGAGCCCCCCCGGGGGCCCAGATCCGCGAGTTGACGATGTCACTCGCAAGCCGAGCCGGCCCGTGGAGGCGCTAGGCACGGCCTAGCTTCGCGAGTGCCATCTCGGCTGGGGCTCTGGCAACGGTGTTGGCTACTGGATGGCGATGGCTCCTCTGCGCCCGCTTCCGGGCGGTCGACATGACCGTGAAAGCGACAACAGCGCTGAGCATCTCAGCCGTCGCGGTTAGAGTGATGGCACTTTGTCGCTCGCGAGCCGGTTCCTTCTGACTCTCCTGGTCTCGACGATCCTGCCGTTCGCTGCGTTCGGTTGGTTCGCGTTGTCCGGGATGCGTGAACGCCTTGAGGGCAACCTGGTCAACGTGTTCTTGCCAGAGCTCGCGGCCGTTCGCGCCCGTCAAATCGACAGCAGGTTGGCGGCGATCAAGCAGGCCTGCGACGCCGTCCGCTTGCCGGCGCGCCGCGCGATCGAAGATGCCGAAGAGATCGATGCGTTCGCCGTGCAGGCGGAGCAGACCCCGGACTTGCTTGATCGCAACCTCGCGATGCTGCTGCTCGCGAATGCGGACGGCGAAGTGGTCTACATCGAAGAGAGTTTCCTGCGCAACCCGAACACGCGCGCAGCTCGGGAGGAACTTTGGCCGCTCACCGTGCGCGATGAGCCGTGGTTCCAGCAGCTCGTTGACCGCGGCGGACTGTCGTTCTTGCCGTGGGGGCGCTCGCCGTGGCTGCACCGCGACCCGCAGGCGCGATCCCTTGATCCGGCCGACTACGAGCTTGGGTATGCAATCGAGATCGCCGGCGACGAAGGCATGGCGGGGGTGCTGTTCGCGCTGTTTCGTTGGCAGGTCGTTCAAGACGAGCTGTATGCGGCGCAGGCGTTCCTTCGCGATCAGGCCGGGTTCGAATCCGCCGAGGTCTTCCTCGTCAACGAGTCGGGCACGGTGTTGGCACACACCGACACCAGCCGCTACGGGCTGCCGGTGGAGCAGGACGGCATGCGCAAGCAGCTCATCGCCGCGAGCGACGAGCAGGCCTCTGTACCTCAAGTTGCCGACTACGAAACGCCAGACGGCACGCGGCACCTGGTCGGCATTGCGCAGCTGAGCGAGCTTTCAGGGCGTCGCTGGTGGGTAGGGGTCGAAGCCAGTGAAGACGAGTTGTTCGCGACGAGCCACGAGTTCGCGCGTGTGCTCGCTCTGTTCATTGGCATCACGGCGCTGCTGCTGGTGCTTTGGTCCTTCGTCGCCTCTCGTGCGATCTTGCGGCCCGTCCGGCGCCTGCTCCGCGCGACGGGCAACGTGGCCGAAGGGGACCTCTCCGTGCGCGTGCCGGTTCGAGGTTCGGATGAGCTGGCCGGGCTCGGCCGTTCGTTCAACGACATGATCGCGCGCCTGGTTGAGAGTCGCGAAAGCCTGCGCGATGCGGAGCGGCAAGCGGCGTGGGGCGAGATGGCGCGACAGATCGCGCACGAGATCAAGAACCCGCTCACACCCATGCGCATGAGTGCGCAGATGGTGCAGCGTGCGGTGAAGCGCGGTGACCCGCGGCTGCCTGAGCTGGTGGATCGTTTGGCTCGCACGGTGGTTGAGCAGACGTCGGCGCTCGATCGGATTGCTTCAGACTTCCGGCACTTTGCTGGCGCGCCGGAGCGGCGCGTCGAACACCTGCCTGCAGCTGCTCTGGTTGCGCACGTTGTGGAGCGAGTGCGGCCTTTGGTGGAAGGGCAGGAGTCGCGGTTCGAACTGGAGCTTGCTGAAGACATCGACTCGACGCGTGCAGAGCAGGCGCGTGTTGCGGTTGACCTGGCGGAGATCGATCGGTTGTTCCTGAACCTCGCGCAGAACGCGGTGCACGCGCAGCGCGAGGGCACCGAGCAAGCGCTCGTGCGGTTCTCGGCTAGTCTCGAGACGTCCGCGGGTCAGGCGTATGGGCTGCTCGTGGTGCGCGTGACGGACAGTGGTCCCGGGGTTCTCCCGGAAGCTCGCACGCGCCTCTTCGAGCCGTACTTCACCACCAAGTCCTCGGGCACCGGCCTTGGATTGGCGATCTGCCGCAAGATCGCGGAGTCCCACGGAGGGGGTATCCGGCTGGAGAGTTCGCAGCCGGGTCTGACCATTTTCCGAGTGGAGCTGCCACTTCTGGCCTCTGCCTTGGGCAGCACGCCGCCTGTGAGGCCAGCGCCCACCGCGCCGTAAACCCCTCAGAACCTGAATCCGGCGTCGCGTTGGCGCCGAACAACCTCCTTACGGGTTGATCTGTTTCGGCGTTCGGAACGTGCCTCTGGAGATGTCTCTGCGATGTCGCGGTGGGGCACGGTGCTCCTTTCGCCAGCCGATCGCCCGACAGACCTCAACGCTGATTGGCCACGATTACGGCTCGAAGTCCGCGTGT
Organism: uncultured bacterium; assembly: GCA_965534055.1. GTDB lineage: Bacteria > Planctomycetota > UBA1135 > UBA1135 > UBA2386 > CBESZZ01. The sequence goes on from CBESZZ010000062.1 coordinate 6,505, forward strand.
TTCCTGTCCATCCAGGAAACCGGGGTCGAGGTTCTGCCCACCTCTCCTCTCAGCCCACCCGTCTGCATCGGTTCCGCCCCGCCCGCTTTTCGCCTCCGAATGGGTGCGAGGCGGAGTCGATGTCTCTCGATGGGCGCCACTCCCATGCGCCAAACCCACCTCGCCGTTGGCCTCCTGCTTGTTGCAGGCGTCCTGAGCTATCTCCTGTTCTTTAGCGGCGGTGGGGAAGCCCCACCCGCTGGTCCGGGGTTTGATGCGACCACCACGAACGACGGCGTGGACGGGGTCCAAGGCCCCGACGTGCGCGTATTGGCCGCGAGCGTGGATGAGACGGACCTCGCTGGTAGTGGCCGCGAACTTGCCTCGAGCGTGGTAGTCGGGACGGCCATCGTGCGAGGCGTCGTGCTCGACGCCCGCAGTGGTCAGCCGGTCGCAGGCGTGGAAGTCACCGCGTCGCGTAACCTGCCTTCGATGGACAAGCTCACCGCGCGTTTCCGCGGGCTCTTCCAGGGCAATCTCTGGTCGGGCGCCGTCGAGCCGGTCGAGGTCTTGGGTCGTGCGATCACGGCGGGCGATGGCACGTTCGAGATCGCTGGTTTGTCTCCCGGCCGCGTCTACTTGGACGGGCGTTCCGATTCGTTGTTCGTGCGGACCCCCGGTTCGGCGCGTGTCGTTGCGGGAGAGACTGTTGAGGGCATCGAACTGCTGGGAACACCCGGTGGCCGCGTCGCTGGCGTCGTCGTTGGGCCTGATGGTGCCCCGCTGGCAGGTGCTCAAGTCAGTCTTCGACCGGGCCTCAACGCGTTCCTCGGGCAGATGACCGAGCGTCAGTACCGGTGGCTCGAAGGGCGCACCGATGAAGAAGGGCGCTTCGACATTCCCGGCGTGCCGGAAGGGTCCGGCTACACGCTGTCCGCGAGCGCGTCGTCGATCGCGATCGAAGAAGTGCACCAAGTGGGCGTGCGCGTTGGTGAGGTGACACGGGTCATGGTCACTGGCACGGCCGGCGCGACCGTCGCGGGCCGCGTGCTCGATGGCTCGGGCTCGCCGGTTGCCGGCGCGAACGTCGCGATGGTTTACCTCGACGTCAGCCGTGTGTTGTTCAGTGCCGACGGCCGCGAGCCGCTGGTGTCAGAGCCCGATGGAAGCTTCCGGATCGAGCATGTCGGAGCAGGTCGCGTTGCGTTCATGGCTGCATCTACCGACCTCGCGCCATCCAACATCATTGAACTCGCCGTCGTGGACGGTGGGGTTTACGACGACATGGAACTCTCGCTGACAACCGGCGAGGAGTTGATTGGTCACGTGGTCGACGACACCGGTGCTCCCGTGTCCGGCGTCGCGATCCTGGTGCGCCCGTTGGAGCGGCCGCAGAACGGTCAATTCCTGCAGATGGCGTTGAAGGTTCGTCGCATCGAAGCAGAGACGGATGCCGCGGGCCGTTTCGTTGCTCGTGGTTTGACCGGGGAGACGCTGATCGTCGAGTCGCGGAAATCCGGCTACACCACAACGATCGAGAGCGGTGTTCCGCTTGAGCTCGAAGAGCCGTTGGTCATCACGCTGCACCGAGGCGTGACCGTGACTGGACGGGTTGTGGACGCCGAAGGTGAACCGCTGCCGCGATTCCGCGTGTCCACGCGTTCGCGCACTCCGCGCGAGGACGATGCCGAGGAGTCTGATGAAGACGATGTTGCCCAAGGTGAAGGTGACGATGCGGAGTCCACCAAAGCTGCGGAGCCCGAGCCACGGAATCGACGGGGTGGTCGCGGTGGCTGGGGCGGTCGCGGTGGGCGGAACGCACGGCGCACGCGGGTCGTCGCCGAGCAACAGGGCGCACGTGGCTTCGGTCCTGGTGGTCGCGACAACTGGACGGAGGTTGCCGCAGCAGACGGCCGCTTCGAGCTCACCGGTTTGGCCGAAGGCGAAATCACCGTGCGCGTACGTGCGGACGGTGCCGTCGATCCTGACAATCAGAAGGTCACGTTGGCTGCCGGCGAGTCGAGCGACGAACTCACGTTCACCATGGAGCTGGGTGTGCTCGCGAGCGGCCGCGTGGTCGAAGCAGCCACCGGAACTCCGATCCCCGAAGCGCAGGTCGCCGCATACCGCAAGAAAGACGACGACGAAGAAGGGGGGGGTAGCCGCGTGTTCCGCATGCAGATGGACCCCGAGGACTTCGACTTCTTTGGCGCAGGCAACGGCGGCAACAGCAAGGCGATGACCGACCACGAAGGAAAGTTCACGCTGCTGGGTCTGACTCCCGGCACGTATCGCTTCACCGCGCGGCATCCCGACTTGGCCAAGAGTTCGGTCAAGAACGTGGTCGTGACCGCCGAAAACCCGCCAGACGATCTGCTGATCGAAGTGGATGCTGGTGGTGGCGTTGAAGGCCGTGTCACCGGCGCTGGTTCACGACCGATTGGCGATGCGCTCGTGGTTGCTGCAAGCCTCTCCGCGGGTTCGTTCAAGAGCGCGACCACCGACCCTGCAGGTGACTACCGCATCGATGGATTACCGCCCGGCCAATACGTGGTCTTCAAGTCGCGCATGGATGAGCGCAGCGACAACTTGATGATGGACCTGATGAGCAACATGCGGCTCAAGACGGTGGGTGTGAAGCGGGGCAAGTTCTCGCGCATGGACATTCACGACGAGAGCGAAGACGGCGTGCGGGTTTACGGCGTGGTTCGCGAAGGTGGTAAGCCGGTGGCGCGAGCCCTGGTGACCGCACTGGGAACAGATGTCGAAGGGCTTTTCGGCATGGGCATCCGCGCCAACGCCGCCGACGCGCAGGGCAACTACGAACTCGTCGGACTCAAGCCGGGGACGTACCTGTTTCAGATCAGCTCGTTTCGCGAAGGCGCGCGTCAGTCCTCGATCGAAGTCGATGTGCCCTACGACATCGGCGAGATTCGCATCGACTTGGATCTCCCGGAGAGTTCAGTCGCGGGCAAAGTCTTGGATCGCAACGGTTCGCCTGTGGAAGGCGTGCGCGTGGCGCTTGCGGCCGAAGATGGCGAACTAGGCAACTCAGATGGATTGCTTGGCATCATCGCCGCCAATGGCACCACGGAAGACCGCACCGACGAATTCGGTGAGTTCCGGCTCGAGGGTGTTGCTGAGGGTCGCTACGAGCTGCGTGTTGGCGGCGGTTTCGACGGTCGTCGACGTCGCGGCGGTGATGACAAACCGCGCTACGGCGAAGCCAGCCAGTCAGGAATTCAGGTGGATGGCCTGTCATCCGTCGAAGGCCTGCTCGTCACGTTGCCCCTCGCGGGCACGTTGGCCGGCACCGTGCTCGATGGCAGCGGCAACCCGGTCCCGGGTGCTGAGATCTCATACTCCAGCGAAGAGCGCCAGAAGCGCCGGGCTGCGGGTTCGGCGCTTGGTGACCTGCTCGGACTGCAGGCTGAGCTCAAGAAGACGGACGCGACGGGCCGCTTTGAGATCAAGGGAGTGACCCCCGGCACCTACACCGTGCGCGCGGACGCGGGCGGTCTGGAATCCGCCCAGGTGAAGGGTGTGGTGCTGCAAGAGGGCGCGATCTCGGACTCGACTCTGACCGTGGTTCGTGGCGCGACCTTGAAGGTGCGCGTGAGGAACGTCGATGCTTCGACCGTGCCGTTCGGCAACATCTCATTGCTGGATGGCGAAGGCGAACCAGTGGTCAAGAACCTCTCCGTGACCTCGATCATGCGCCGCATGATGGGCGGCAAGGAAGAGGTCGACGACTCTGGTTGGTACACCTTCGGTAGCGTGCCGCCGGATACCTACACGATCATCATTCGGCAGCGCGACGAACCGGAGATTCGGGTCACGAAGACCGTCGAAGACGGCCAAAGTTACGAGTGGGACATCGACCTCACCATGGAACTTCAGAACGCCGGTCGCGCGCGTCCTGAGTCCGGCGGCCGATGATCGAGCGTTGACCACGCGCGGTGGCCCGCGCAGGAAAACCGCGAAGGTCTCTGCAAGCAGAGATCGCGAGCTATCCTGCGCGCATGTCGAAACTTCGTGTGAGTGTCTTCTCGTTGTGGTGTTGCACCCTCGTCGGTTGCGGCATCGAAGGCTTTCGATTGGGGGAGAATGACGGCTCGGCGCCGCCGCCCGCCAATGTCGTGATCAACGGCGTGTTTGATCACGGACCGTGGGGTGAAGTTTTGACGGCCCATGTCGATGCGGCTGGCTGGGTTGACTACGCGGCGCTCAAGGCCGATCACGCCACGTTGGATCGCTACATTGCGGCTCTGGCTGTCGTCGACGTGGATGCGCTGCGCAACGACGCGGAGCGCATGGCCTATTGGGTCAACGCCTACAACGCCATCACCGTGGCGGGCCTCGTGCGGTTCTATCCGACGAAGAGCATTCGCGATCACAGTGGCTTTTGGGATCGAGTCCTGACGAATTGTGGTGGCAAGGATGTGAGTCTGAACGACATCGAGCACAAGACTCTGCGGTTGATGGG
>CBESZZ010000063.1:0-10963 GCA_965534055.1 uncultured bacterium
TCGTCCTCCGTGATCGGATCAGACTCGTAGCTCTGCGTCGCGCAGGCACTCCAACAACCGACCACGACACTACCCAGCAGGGCAGCGAGCGAGCGGTTCCGATGTGATTCGGCGCGATGCGCGCCTGTCCTTGCCGCACTCTTGGCGACGGTACACTTTGTTTCCACGATTCCTCCGGTCGAACGAGCTGCACCTCGATCCATCGAGGTGCGGTCACGAAACGCTGGAGAATCGTTAGATCACAAGCACGACGGCTGACTGATGCAGAAGCTGTGCGCGTGGCCGTCGCAACGCGCAGTCGGCCCAGAACTTGCCCCGATCCAGTAGCGGATCCGACCACGCAGCCAAAGCAACCAATCCGAGTGGCTGCAAACCACCGAGTCCAAGTCCACCACCGCTGCCATCAATCTCGTCGAAGTCGAGAGGATCCACCGCCCCCGCAACCGCGAGCACGGAGTCCAAGACCAGATCATCGCAATCCGGATGGTCGTCGCCCACGATGGCCTGTTCCGGTGCGGCGACCGCGGTCGCCATGGATCCAACACCGTGACTGCAGGGACACGCACCTGCTTCGACTTCCGCGTGGGCTCCGACCCCAACATGCCCATCGTGCCCGAAGCACACGACGATCCCGCGCACGGGAAGGCATGCGATCCACACCGCCACTGCGAGTGCGAGCCATTTTGCGGCCGAGCAAATTTTGGGGGAGAGAGTCACGATCAATGAGTGAGACGAATCGGTTTTAGGTATCGACCTACTCGACGGCAAGACCTGAGGGTCGCCGGAGTCGCAAAGGCGCCTAGGGCTCCCAAAGAATCGACTCGTACACCGGCAAAAGGGCCAACATGGACTGCGCAAGCCACTCGGGCCCATCGTCGCCCATGTCCACGGCGTCCTCCTTCGGCAGCTCGCGCACCAGGTGCAGCCAATGCTCTCCGGGCGTGTAAGCCTCGAAATACTCCCGTAGATCGTGGGGCTTGATGGACACGGCCCACCAATTCTTGCGCCAGTCATGAAGCCGCAGCACGAACCCGGGAGGAAGCGCACGAAGCCGCTCAGCCCATTGCTCGCAGAACTCAGGGTCCTCGGACACCTTCTTTTTTAGGTTCTGACCGTCCCACCAAGCCTGCGGATGGATGCGAAGTGCAGACTCGACCACCTGGTCGTCGAGCGACACCTCGAGCACGGTTTGGATGTAGTGGGTCTCCGCGTCCTTGCCGAGCGCCTCGCCAAAGAACGCGGCGAGCTTCTTGCGCTCCTTCGGCGAACGGCACAAGTACGCTCGCTGTTCGCGCACGCGGTAGCCATTGAACACGTACGGATGATGCAAACCGGCCTGCGAGGACAGCGCGACGTCCTGGCCCTTGGCAGCCTTGGCGACGTGATCCACGAGCCCCTTCAGCTTCCGCCGCACAGCCAAGCGCAACGCGTTGTACTCAGGGTTTTTCTGCAGGTGCTTCTCGTAGGCGAGAAAGTCGCGTTCGAGGAATGCTTCGGGGTAAGGCATCCGACGAAGCTTACGTCTGCGCTGAGCAGGTTCCGCAACTCGATTTACGGCCGGCACACCGACGAGCAGCGACATCCATCACGAATGACTCGCAGGGCTCGCTCCCGCCCGCGTCGCGACCCTCTAGTCCACTTCGACCGCGTGACCGATCCCGCTCTGGCCGAATCCATTGCCATTGTAGAGCATGTGCCGGCGCCCATTCACAACGTAGACGTGCGCGTACGCCATCATGTCCGAATCCCAACCAGACAGATCCGCCTGCTCGTCGACAATCTCGAAGCTGTCGTCGGCTCGGTGCCAGTGCACACCGTTGGACGACCAGGCACGCCCTAGTCGATAGCCGCGCGATGGATCGTTGCGAAAACCCGTTTCGGCTCGAGTGCTGTACCACATCTCCATCCCACCCTCGATGGGGATCACGCAGGGCCGCGTGATACCGCCTTCTTCACCCTGCAATGCAATGCAGGTGACGCCAGGGCGACGCCACGTCAAACCGTCGTCCGACTCGGCATACTTGATGTCGTAGTACGGTTCGGGGTGGCCGTCGTGCACCACCCATCGTTCGGTGGACTGGTAGTACATGCGGAACAACCCCGCATCTACCAACACGCACGAACACCCCAAGAAGTGCGGATCGTCGCGGTCGCGATCCATGATCGCCCCGCGGTAGGGGCGTTCGAAAGACTCACCGTTGTCTCGACTAATCGCCAGCCCGATGGCGTTGCGGTAAGGCACCGAAACCCCGGCGTTCCATCCCACGGTGTAGAGCCAAACCTCTTCCCCGCGACGAATGACCCAGCTCGGCATCGCGCCGGCGTCATCGAACGCGCCGAGCTCGCCCAAGCCCAGGGCCACGCCATCGTGAACGCGCAAGATCTCGTGCGGATCCTCGGCAGCGACATCCATGAAGGTCGTTGTCGTCCGGCCCTGAGCATCTCGGGTTCCAAAGAAGACCCGCAGCCGTTCCGCGTCCAACTTGAGCACAACCGGAACTTGAGCGTGCGTCAGGCCCCAGGGTGGTCTTGGCTCAGGTCGAAAGATGCGACCGGTCTTGCGAAAGCGAAGGACGCCTGGATTGATCACCGAAGCTCACCTGGAAAGTCTGCACCATCGACGTAGTCCAACCCTTTGCGCACATCGATCCCTTCAAGCTCTGTGGCATAGGGCACCGAGCAGAAACCAAGCACCGCCCGCTGCGCGGGCGTCAGCCCTTTGTAAATCTCCGCAGGCAGATTGCGCGGAATATCGAACGCTTGCTTGATCCACCAGCGCGTGTAGGTCGCGATCATGGCCCAGCGATCTTCTTCCGACTCGTTGGCTCCCGCGCCGTGCCATAGACGGCTATCCCAAATCACGATGTCCCCGGCCTCGGAAGGCACTGGCCGCGCGTTCGGCAGGTCGTCCTTCGACGCATAACGACCCGCGTGGTGCGAGCCAGGAACAACCAGAGTGCAGCCATTCTCTGGCGACTGGTCCTGCAGGATGATCGCTACTTGCAGCACGAAAACGTGGTCGCCTCCGTAGGGAACAAACGCGTCGATGTGGAGCGGCAACGGATTGCGGCTGCTACGAGCCAAGAAGCTGCGCAGGATGTAGTTCGACTGATCCGCCGGGATGTGCTTGTACCAAGGATCGTTGAGCAGGCCGAGCAACGCCGTCTGGACGGTCGGAACCGAGAACAACAGATCGAGAGACTTTGCGTCCTTGTTCTGCAGGCTCCAGACGTACGGGTCACCACGCGCGAGTTCAGGAACGTCCGCTTGTTCGGAACGGGTCGCCACTCCGGCATGCAACGCGCGCACTCGGTCTAAGGCTGCCGCCACGGGCTCCTGCGGCAGGGCCTTCGGCACACGGCAATAGCCATGTTCGCGAACATTCGCTTCGATGGCCGCAGCATCGGTTGCAATCGGGGTGGTGTCGGTCACGAGTCTTTGGATTCTGATTGGTCCGCCGACTTCTCGCCTCGGCCCTTTAGAGCTCGCAGTTTTCGCTCCAAACCCGGGGTATAGAACTTCATCAGCGTCGTCACCGGTTCGAAACGGTACACGAATGGATTGTAGACCCGTGATGCGCCGAGGGCTCGCTTGAACCACTTCCATCGCTCTTTTCGCTCCCCCCGCCGCGCGTGCTCATGGGCCAGATCGTAGTAGCGGCGCGCAGCGGCGCGCCGGAAGTAGCGGCGGTTTGAGCCTGTGGCGCGAGACTCCAGCAACCGCACAACTTCCAAGTTCGACTTCAGCAGTTCGCTGCGATCCTCGCGCATCGAGTTCCACTGGTTGTCATCGTGGAGCCGATGCACGCTCATCAAACGATCGATGTAGCCGACGGCACCTGACTCGGTGGCAAAGCAAAACAACGGCCAATCCCCGCAAGGTGCCTCAACCCCCATGAACCAGTCAGGAAAGCCGGCAAGCGCAGCGCGCCGCACAACCACGGACGAAGTTTGAATCCCGACGAAATCAGCCATGTCGCGGTACGCATACCGTCGACGTCGCCCCACGGGATAGGACTCCCGCACCAGGGTGCGATCCGGTCTTCGCTGCTCTACCGCGTGGAAGCAGAACGCCAAATCCGGGTTCTCATCGAGCAACCGCACTTGGCGACTTAGCTTCGTGGGATCGACCCAGTAGTCGTCGCCATCGAGCAATGCGACGTATTCGCCGCGACAAACGCGCAGACCGTCGAGAAAATTTCGTTTCGCACCGACGTTCGACTTGTACTTCCGGACGAACACCAGCTCCGGCGCGCGCTCGTGCAACCCACGCAGCGCGTCACCTGTCGCGTCGGTCGACGCGTCGTCACCAACGTGGATCTCGATCGGTCCCTTGAAGTCTTGCGCCCAGATTCCGGCGATGGCATCACCCACGAAATTCTCGTGATTGTAGGTGATCATGTTGACGCTGACCCTTGGGGTCTCGCCGCGCGATGCGTTGCGCACCAAGATGGACTCAGCGGACTCCGCCTCGGGATCGGCAATCGTGTGTGCGGTGCTGTTCTCTACGTCGGTTGGCTTCATGGTTCCCGCCGTGGCTTTGCGACGCCAGTTGCGCCGAACGGCGGCAACTGCCACGTGCACTCAATGCCTCGCGCTTTGAGGCCCTTCGCCTCACGAAGCACGAAGCGGAGGAGTTCGCAAATGGCCTGAACATCCGCCACGGTGACCGTTGGTCCCGTGGGCAAGCAGATCACGGAGTTCACCAACCGAACCGTCTCGGGGAGACGCTGACCACATGTCGGGTCCTGGGTGGCGTAGGGCTCCATCGCATGGCAGCCAGGCGAGAAGTAGCGGCGGACGAGGACGTTTTCCGCGTGCAGAACTGCGACGATCTCGTCTCGAGTCAGTCCGGCCGCCGCCGCGTCGACTTCGATCACTTCGTAGTGGTGGGTGTTTGCGTGCCGCGGATCAAACTCCATCGGACGGATGCCGGGCAACCCGTCGAGGCCGCGCACATAGCCGGCATGGTTTTGTGTGCAGGCTTGGACGTTCTGCTCGAACACGTCGAGATTCTCCAGCCCAAGCGTCGCGGCGAACTCGCTCATCTTGGCGTTGGTGCCCAACTCCGCGACTTGGTCGTAGCCAATGAAACCGAAGTTCTTCATCAACCGGATCCGCGCAGCGAGCTGGTCGTCGTTGGTTGCGATGGCGCCACCTTCGCCGCACCAAAACGACTTGGTTGCATGGAAGCTGAAGATCTCTGCCCGGCCAAAGCCACCGAGAGGCTTGCCGTCGTATTCGCACCCGAACGCCTGAGCGGCGTCGAACAGCAATTCAAGGCCGTGGCGGTCCGCAATGTCCTGCAGCTCTTTGATTGCACACGGTCGGCCCCAAAGGTGCACACCGAGAATTGCGCGAGTTTCGTCGGTGATGCACGCTTCGACCGCCGCCGGGTCGAGGGTGTGTGATGTGGCATCTACATCGCAAAACACGGGCTTGCACCCCTGCCACAAGACGGAGTGCGCGGTCGCGATGAACGTGAACGATGGCACGATGACTTCGCCCTTTGCCCCACACGCGCGCAGCATCAGGTCGAGTGCGAGAGTCCCGTTGGCGAGGCAAACGACGTTCGCAACATCGAGCCGCTTGCTCAAGAGCGACTCGAGCTCCTGCACGTTGGGCCCGCTGTTGGTCAGCCAACCCCGATCCAAGACCTCTTCCATGCGGGCCAAGATCGACTGCTTGTTCCGGACCGCCGGCCGGCCAACGAAAAGCTGAGAAGCGAAAGCCGGTGTGCCGCCGGCAATCGCCAATTCTTCGATGGATGACTTGGATGCTTTCAGCGACACAGGTGGCATATGGACGTGGACCAGACGACTACGCCCAATGCGTCTGCAGGGCTCGACCAGCGCCCAAGTGTATTGCACGATTGCGATCAGATCGACCGACGACCCACTTCAGAGTGATGTGTTCTGGAATTGAGAAACGCATCGTAGACTTCTCGCGTGGCAGCTTCAGAACCTGATGAATCAACGGGCTATCGCGGCCTTGGCTACGCAGATTCGCTGCGTTCCTTCGGGACCGTTCATGAACTGCCCAAGGCTGGAGGCTGGGTGCTCGAACAGCCGGTTCCTGCACCGTCCGCCGCATCTGGCGAACCGCCCACCGACTTGAGGGGCGGCTATCCGCTGTTCGCATGCAGTCGTTGGGATTGCCTGGCCGAGGACCTCGAGTCGCTCGCACAGGCTGGGGGGCCAGTCGCGTTGACGGCCGTGCCCGACCCTTTCGGCGACCACGACGCCGCGACCCTCAAGCGCGCGTTCCCGGACCACCGCGAACCCTACAAGACGCACTACGGGATCGATCTCGCGGCATGGGAACCACGGCCACGCGGTTCCCAGCACTCGCGCAACGCCCGGCAGGCGCTGAAGAATCTCACGGTGGAGCTCGTTGACGAGCCCACATCACAGCTTGAGCGGTGGTGCGAGCTCTACGAGAACCTCGTGGCGAGGCATGAGATTCGGGGCATCGCGACATTTGGTCGCGATGCCTTCGCGACCCAGCTCGCCCTCACCGAGGTGCGAATGCTGGTGGCCCAAGCCGAGGATCAGGTCGTCGGCGCGGTGCTTTGGATTCTTGACCGAGGCGTCGCGACCTACCATCTCGCCGCGTACGACGACGTGGGATACGCCAAAAAGGCGTCCTTTGCGCTGTTTCAGCGGTCCATCGAGGCATTCAAGGAGGGTCGCGTGGATCCTTCCATTCGCTACCTCAACTTGGGTGGCGCCGCCGGTGTTCGCGCGGACTCTGGCGCCGCGGATGGTTTGGCGCGATTCAAGAGCGGTTGGTCCAACACGTCGCGGGAGTCCTTCGTCTGTGGACGCATCCTCGACCCCGCGGGCTACGCCGCGCTCACGCGCGGGCGCGAGGACTCCAAGTTCTTTCCGCTCTATCGCGCTCCATAGAACTCTCACCCCCAACCGATGAACTGACATGGCTCGCATCGTCCTCTTCGGCCTCCGCGACATCGCGTCGTTGGCGCATTTCTATCTGACTCACGACAGCGAACATGAGGTCGTTGCGTTCGCGGTCGATCGTGACTACCTGCCCGAAGACCCGACGTTCGAAGGCAAGCCCGTGGTCGCGATGGATGAAGTTGTCGAGCGCTTCTCGCCGGATGACTTCTCGTTTTTCGCGCCCATGTCCGAACGCCGCATGAATAAGCAGCGCGCTGAGGTGTTCCAATCGGTGAAAGGCATGGGCTACTCGATGATCAGCTACGTCAGCTCGAAAGCCACGGTCTTCCCAGGTGCCGTGATCGGCGAAAACTGCTTCATCCTGGAAGACAACACGCTGCAGCCGTTCACGCCGATCGGCGACAACGTGGTGATGTGGAGTGGAAACCACATCGGGCATCACGGAATCGTGAAGGACCACGTCTTCTTCACGTCGCAGGTCACGCTCTCTGGTCACTGCACGGTGGAGCCGTACTGCTTCTTCGGCGTGAACTCCACGATTCGCGACGGCGTCACCCTAGGAGAAGGCACTCTCGTCGCGATGGCTGCATGCATCACGAAAGACACCGATGCCTGGGGAGTCTACAAGGGCATCCCAGCGAAGAAGGGCGCAGTTTCTTCGCGCGACGTCGATCTGTAGAGCCCCGTGCGACGGCTACGCTTCTTGGTCGGAGCGCCAAAGTGCCACGAGTCGACGACGCAACTTTGCGATGATGATGCGGTCGTTGCGGAGCAGGCATAGACCGAGCAAGAGGCCGACCTGGACCGCGCCAACGATCGCGGAATAGGCGAGCACCATGGTCCATGAGGTCGGCTTGGTTAGGGCGCCGAGCGCGAGGGCCATCGCACAGCCGCCTAGAGCCGGCACGAGCCCAGGTCGCAGCGTCTCTCGCCAGAAGTCCGACCATCGCGCGCCAACCAACCGCATGCCGAGCGGCCAGAACACGAACAGGTGCGTAATCGCCGCGGTCACAGCCACGACAACCGCAACCGCCATGGCATCGCCGTCGTGCTGCGAGACCCACCAGGCCATGCCGCCCAACGCCAAGAGTTGCGCGAGCAGTGCGGTCGAAAAGAACCATGCAACTTGGCCGGTCGCAAGTGCGGTCCGGTAGAGCAGCCCACACGCATAGGTCATCGGGAACAGCGCGAGCAGACACACCATGACCGGCGCGGCGTCCATGTAGACGCCGTTTGTGTAGAGCCGCATGACCGGCTCGGCGAACACAGCAAGCGGCACGGCACCCAGCATCGTGAGCCATAGGAACCACCGCCCCGCGCGCAGGTAGGCCCGCCGCAGCCGGGTCGTCTGGCCCGTCGCGTGCAGGGCCGTAAGCGCGGGCTGAGCCGGCGCAAACCCAAGCGAGATGATTTGGTTCGCTTGCCGGCTCGCGATGGAACCCAAGTGCCAAGTCGTGACCTGCGTTGAACTACTCCAGGCGTTCAACACCAGTGCTGGAGCAGCGCTCTGAAGCATGTACGACAGGTTGCCGAGCGACGTCCACGCGCCGAACGACACCATGCGACGCGCAGTGGCCGCTGAAAACTTCGACGGCCGAAACCGTAGAGACTCGAGGCTCGCCCGGGACAGCGCGACCAGCAGCAGCATCGCCAGCGTCTCGGCAATGCACGTCGCGACCACCAACCAGAGCACGCTGACTCCGTAGAGTGCGAAGAAGGTCAGCAAGAGCCCTAGACGCAGCAGCTCCTGGCCCAGTTGAACGACGTTCATCACGACGAACCGCTGCTGGACGTGCAGCCCCAGCGTGAACGGTACGAGACACACCCGAAGCATCGCGGTGCCAACCAGCCAGAGCATCATCTGCTGGGCCGCGTCCAAGTAGGCGGGATCGATGGTCAGGAAGCGTTCAATCTGCCATGCGAACATCGACCCGAAACCACCGATGACCAATCCGGCGATGATGAGCAGCGGAGTGGTCGACGAGATGATCTCCGTGATCCGGTCGTCTTCTCCACGGGCCGCAGCCGCCAGCACGTGGCGCGCCGCCCCACCAGTCAGCAGCTCGGTGAGCATGGGCACGAACAGCATCACCGCAGTCACGACCGGATAGATCGCGTACTCCTCCGCCGGAATCCGGGCGAGAAGGAACTGCAGGACCCAAATCAAGACCGACAACCCGACGAGCTTCGTGAGAAGCGCGCTCGCGGAGTTGAGCATGACCAGGTGTCGGCTAATGCGAATCCGCGACTCCATCGCCGGCAGACTCTACGGGGAAGTTCGCGTCAGAACATCGGTCGTGACGCCATGAAGACAGATGGGCGTGATTCGTGAGTTAACGGCGTCGTGAGGAGCATCGTCGACCGCGAAGCAGGCCTCGGATTCCAGCGTCGCTGCACCGAGAGCCAAGCGACGCTTTCCGAAGCGATACGCCAGCGCGTAGGATCCAGCCGTGACCAGACATCCCCGCATTCCTCGCGCTTCCTACGCGGCCTGGCTTCTGGTCCCGCTGCTCAGCGGCTGCGCGATCACCACGGGGCTCAACGACGGCGACTTCTCCGGATCGATCGCCTTGGCCTTCTATCAACTCCGTGGAGATTCAAAGGTCGCATCGGCCACCCCATCTTCCTCGTCCAATCCGCTGTCGACCGTCGATCCCGTGTCGATGCAGGAGTTCGGCTTAGGCACCCGAGAAGACGACATCGAGGCTCGGATTTCGTGGAGCGATGGCTTCGCCGGCCTCCAGTTTGACTACTACGCGCTGGACATGAGCACTTCCCTGAAGGGTGAGCTCAATACGGACTACGGCACGTTAGAGCCTGGCGATGTCGTCCGCGGGCAGGCGGAGATGGATGAGTTCCGGCTGGCCTTCAATGCTCAACTCTTCGACTACGAAGTGCCGTTCCGCGACGACGCGCTGCGAATGCGGTTTGGCGTGGGACCGGCGGTTGCGCTCCGCGACTTTTCGTTCCGCGCCTCGATGGACGTTCCTGACCCGATGGACCCGCGCGACCAACGCTTCTCCATCGACGACGACGGGATTCTCTACGGTGCAGTCCGAGGCCGCGTGGACTTCAAAGAAGTGAACCTGACCGTCGACTTCCGTCATGCGGAGGACACAACGTTTGGCGGTGACTTCGACGGCACCGCGCAAGACTTCGAGATCGAACTAGGCTGGGAACCCGAGCTGCAGAACGTGCGGCTGTTCGCTGGTTACCGGCGCCAGAAGCTTGGCGCGAGCGGAGTGTCTGAAGACGCCCCGTATCTCACAGACTTCGTCATCGACGGTTTCCGCGTGGGTTTCGGCACGCGATTCTAGTGGCTGCGGAAAGCTAGCCGCCGGAGGCTCCCTCTTGGCCCCAGCCGGCGTGGCGCGCCAGTGCCACCACGAACGCGTCGATCACCCGCTTGGCCTCGGTCGGTGAGCACGTGAACTGGTTCAGCATCACGCTGAAGTAGAACGGTGCAGCCCCTTCCCCGGGTCGTTCGATTTTCCCCGACAGAGCGGCGACGTAGCTGATGAAGCCGGTCTTCGCGCGGACATGCCCGGCAGCCGGCGTGCCCTTGAAGCGCGAACTCAAGGTGCCATCCTCACCCGCGACAGGAAGCGTTGAGAAGAAGAAGGCACCATGCTCGTCGTCGGCCATCATTCGCAACAGCCCGATGGTTTGCTGCGGCTGCACGAAGTTGCGGCGACTCAACCCGGAACCATCCGCGAAGACCGCACCGCGAGGCTCGATGCCGAACTCACGTAGTGTGGCCGCAACCAGTGCGGCGGCACCCTCACCGTTGCCGGGATGCCCCGCCTTCACTGCGGCAGCGCGCACGATCTGTTCGGCGTAGAGGTTCTGCGACCGCTTGTTCAACGTCATCACGATCTCGGCAAGCGGCGCGGACAGCGCACTGGCCAACACGCGACGATCCGCAGGGTCGCCGGGAATCGAACCGAGCGAGTCGAGATCCACCGCAGGCCCAGTCTTGATGCCAGCTTCCTTGAGCACTTGGGCCAGGGCCCGCGCAGCGAAGATCGTTGGATTCTCAACTGT
>CBESZZ010000064.1:0-10956 GCA_965534055.1 uncultured bacterium
CTCGAAGACAAAGGCCAGCAGGTCCTTCGCCCGCACACGCTTCTTCGCCTTGAAGGCTGCGACCCCGTACCGCCGGTACTCGTCGATCACGCGCTCCCGCTCATCCTTGTCGGCTTCCTCGGAGAGCTTCTCGAGTTGGGCACGGAGTGATCCGTCCCAGAGCGAGTTGCCGACACGAAGGCGCACGCCTCCGAGCAACGACTCGTCGATCTTGGTTTCTAGGATGACCGATCTGCCGGTGAGCCGCTCGGCGGCTTCCTGCATGCGGGTCATCTCGTCAGCGGCGAGTGGCTTCACCGATTCCACCACACCTTGCACCGTGCCTTGGTCGGCCAAGACGAGCGTCTCAAACGCTTCGCCCAGGTCCGGCAGCACTTCTTCGCGGTGCTTGTGCACCAGCAGGCGCACCGTGTTGGCGAAGAGCTTGTGACGCCCTTCTACCAACTTGGCCACCATGGTCTGGCGCTGGTCCGCGGTCACGTCCGGACGCAAGAACGCGTCGCGAACCGTGGCGTCCTGGAACACCTCGTGAATCGCGGCGGCGTCCTTGGCCACTTCTTGGATCGCGTTCTGGTCGCGAGCCGCGGCGAACAGTGCCGTCGCGTAGCGTCGTGCAGCGAGGTTCATCGGGCTAGCGCGCTCCCGCCAGGAACTCTTCTACCGACGCACGATGCGTCTGGTCATCGATTGACTTCTTCAAGAGCTTCTCCGTGGAGGCAATCGTCATGTCGACGACTTCCTTGCGGATCTCCTGCAGGGCAGCGCGCTTCTCGGCTTCGATCTCCGTGCGTGCTTTCTGCAGTTGACGGTCAGCCTCGGCTTTCGCCTGGTCGAGCTGCATCTGCGCTTGGCGTTCCGCACTAGCGACGGCCTCTTGCACCGTGCGCTTGGCGTCGGCACGAGCGGTGTCCAGCTCGGTCTTGGCTTCCGCAACCTGCGCTTCAGCCTTCTGGCGCGCCTCGTCGGCGGCCGCGATGGCGTTGGTCACCTTGGCGTCCCGGTCTTCTAGGGCACGAGTAATCGGGCCGTAGACGAACTTCCACATCAGCGGCAACGCCAACAGGAAAGCAATCCACGTCCAGATGGCCGCGCCCGCTTTGGGGTCGAGAAGGGTGCTGATATCGCCACCACCGCCTTCGGCAGCCGCGATCAGCAAGGGTTGGAGTGAAGCCAGCATGGCGAGGCCCGGGTCAGGAGATCGTCGAAACGACGTTGAAGGACATCAGCAGGCCGATGACGCAACCCAGCAGCGCAACACCCTCGACGAGTGCGGCGAGGAGGAGCGCGTTGCCTTTGATGGCGTCGGCGGCTTCCGGCTGACGGGCGATGCCCTCACCGGCTTTGCCACCAATTTGACCGATGCCGATGCCCGCACCGATTGCGGACAGGCCCGTGGCCAGACCAGCACCTAGGCCGGCTCCCAGGTTGGGAAGGAATTGCTCTGTAACTGCCTGGGCGGCAAGAGGGGTCGTGAGCAGGTCGATCATGGCGATTCCTGAAATCTCTCTTCTGAGGGGTTGGGTAGACGAAAAGGGTAGACGCGTCTCAGTGCTCGGGATGCATCGCCGCTTGGACGAAGATCACGCTGAGATAGGTAAAGATGTAGGCCTGCAGCAGGGTGATGAAGGCTTCCAACGTGTTCACAAAGATGGCCATGCCGAGCGCTGGAACAGCGGTGACGTAGCTCATCGCGGAGAAGTCCATGAGTCGCGCGAACACGAACACCAGACCGATCACCGATGCGATGACCAAGTGGCCGGCCAGCATGTTCGCGAAGAGTCGCACCATGAGGGCGAAGGGCTTCACGAACAATGCGACGAGTTCCACGACCACCATGATGGGGATCAGGAAAACTGGCAGGCCGTGCGGCAGCAGGTTCACCCAGAACTTCACTGCGCCCTGCTCCCGCATGCCGAAGAACAGCATGCAGATGAAGATCACCAGCGCGAGGGCCCCCGTGACGTAGGGCGTGCTCGTCGGCGTGTAGCTGCCGAAGAAGAACAAGTTGGGGATCAGCCCCAGCACGTTCATGAACATCACGAAGAAGAACGTGAAGATGAAGAACGGCGCGAACTTGCGGCCCGTCTCCTCACCCATGATCGGGTAGATCATCTCGTCACGCAGCCACAGCACCCAGCCGCGGAAGACGCGGGTGACCCAGCCGCCACGCTTGCCGGACATCAGGCCGGCGCGCACAGGCAGGAACAGCAGCAGCATCAATGCCAACGCGATCCACTGGGACACGTTGACGTTGTAGATCGCGTACCAGGGGGCTGGCACCGGCTTGTCGCCGGCGGCGTAGCTCTTCCCATCTTCATAGACGGGACGAGGCCACACCGGGTACGGCACGTTGTGCCGATACATGTCCTTGAAGATCTTGCCGATGCTCTTGTCTTCTTTGACCGCCGCGGGAGCCTGCGCGGCAGGCGCGCTTGCCTCCGGGGTGCCCGCTTGAGCGGTAGCATCGGTCGTCGACGCACTTAGCGCGAAGACGCAAAGCACGAGCGGCAGGAGAAACGCGCGGAGAGTCTGCATCGAACGATTCATGACACGGTCGAGCCGGTTGGGGCGGGCGGGCGCTTCGATTGCGCCTGTTGCCCGTGAACGAGCAGGGCGGTGGCAATCATCTGGAACAGGAACACAGCAAATGCGAACGCCAACCCAAAGGCGGCGACCGCTTGAAATTTCGTGCCGGTGAAGTTCAGGAGCAGCATGCCCCCGGCGGCGACGCCGAGCATCGCAGCGAAGTCCACGGCAAGGGCGGCCTGGAGGCTCATGGCCGGAGTGACGTCTGGCTTTCTGGACCGCAGCAACCGCGCTTTGTTGAACAGGCACAGCGCGCCGACGATCAGCGCCGCACCGACGCCCACCAGGAAATAGGTGCGCGCTTCCGGCTGAAGCACGCCGCTGAAGAACACTCCCAAGGCCGGCGCGAGCACCGCAATTGCAGCGATCCCGCCAATGCGCCATGCAGAGGTCGCCGCGACGGGCGCGCCTACCTGGCTTGGTGCAGACGAGGTCTGCGCGCTGGGCTGTTCTGCGGGAGGGGTCATGTGAGGGGTGTGCGGTGCGTCGCTTCAGGAAGCGAAGTTTTCAGGACTCGTTGTTCTTGCGGGCCGCTTCCTTGGCGGCGCGTTCATCGTCGAAGTCGCTGTCATCCCAGCGCTTCCATTCTTTGCCCGAGGGGGCTTTGCCGAGGGGGTCCGACGAGTCGTTTGAGTTCGAGGTAGAGCTGCGTTTGCGCTTCTTCCACGGCAGCGCATTCGGCGCAACCGAAGAGACGAAATGGATCATCCCGCCGATGAACCCCAACGCGATGCCGATCAGCATGAACAGCGGGCGCGTTTCGAGCTGACCGTCGAGCCAACGCCCGCCAAACGCAAACAACAGCACGCAAACCACGAGGGTCAATCCAGCACCCAAACTGCGCGTCGACCGATTGGTCGGCGGTTTCGGATCTTGCGTGGAGGGTTCTTGTGGGTGCGCGCCGGGCATGCACGGGCCTCGTCGAAGAGGAAGTACGGACGAAAGAGCGCCGGGTGACCCCGGAAAAGGGCCGGCAAGATAGGAACGCCCCCCGGCGGATGCAACGCCAGTCCTTTGGGATTTCAGAAGGGCGCGATCGGGTGGTGCAGAAGCTTCCCGGAAAGAGTGCACACCTGCCGATTCTGCCCGCAGCGAGACCCGGGAACCCGCAGCTCAAGCGACGGCCTTTTGGTCCACAACGCCGCCAGAACTACTGAGATTTCGCTCCGGCCTTCGCATCCCAGGCCAGCAGCGCCTCCTGCCACTGGGCATGGGCCTCTTCCATGCCGGCGGCCTGCGTGACGGCCACGAGTTTGCGGTAGATGTGCCCCTGCATCGCCCGACCGCGATTTTCGGCCTGCAGCTGCTTCAGAGCCGCAACCAAAGTTTCCACCGCGGCTTGGTACTGCTCCAGCTTCTGCAAGTTGATCGCTCGGGCGATGCGGCATGGCGGGAACTCGTGAAGCTTCAGACCGCTACCGTCGGCAAGCAGGTCCGCGTATTCCTGCTCCGCCAACCCGATCTCACCGGCTTTGGACAACGCACCTGCGCGATACACACGAGCCGTCAACGTCAGGTGCGCCTTTGCACCCATTGCTTCCGTGCAACGCGGGATGAGGTCATCGAACGCCGCGGCCGCTTCTTCAAACCGACCGGCTCGGCTGAGATTGGCCGCGCGACTCAACTCAGTGGAGAAAACAAGCTGACTCTCGGGGGCCATGGCTTTCGCCGCGATCAATGATTCGTCGAACCGCTTGGCAGCTTCCGCATAGTTCTTTTGCTTGCTTAAGTTGGCCGCGGAACTCATCAGCGCGTTCACGGTCTTGCGGTGAGCGTCACCGAACACCTTGCGCATGTCCGCGATCAGTGGGTCATAGAGGGGAGCCGCCTCCTCGAACCGGAACTGCCTGCTAAGAATGTTGATGAAGTTGCTGCGGTACGTCAGCGTCAACGGATCTTCCTTGCCGTGGCTTGCGCGACGCAAGGCCAACACACGACCAGCCCAGGCTTCCGCCTCCTCAAAGCGCTGCGTGCCGTACAACACCAAACCCAAATTGTTCATCGAGGTTTGCGTGGTTTCGTCGTCCTCGCCGAGCAGCTCGATGCGCGTTTCGACCAGTTCCCGAAGCAACTCTTCGCTTTCTTTGTACTTGCCAAGTCGCGAGAGCGTCAGACCCAGATTGTTTACGGCGGTCAAGGTGTCCGGATCCTTCGGTCCAAACTCCGCTTTGCACGATGCCAGGTTGGTGCGACCAACTTGTTCTGCTTCCTCGAACCGCTGGCCGCCGGCTAGCGCGGATGCAAGGTATCGCTCAGCCGTCAACGTGTCTCGATGCCCCGCTCCGGCGTGCTCACGGTGCAGCGCAAGGGACCGCTCGGCGTGAGCGATGCCCGCGTCAAACTCGCCAAGGTCCTTGTAGGTCTTGCTCAGCGTGCTGCGAATCGCAGCCTCCACGAGCGGTCGCTCATCGAACCGACCATCGAGAGTTTCGGCTGAGAGGTCCAACACTTCGCGAAGCGTTGCATCCTTGCCAGCCCGACTCGGAGACACCGCCGCGAGCAGTTCATCATTGAAGAACTTCAAGATGTCCGCACGCGTCTCGGCTTCTGCAACGGCTTCGTCGCGTGCAGCGACGATGTCTTTGCGCAGCTGATACTCCGTGATCGCGAACACCGAGGGTCCGACCACCAGGAGCAACGTGCCCATGGCCATCGCCACAGAACGCGCCGGATGCCGTCGCACATATCGACGCAGCCGCACGCCGGCATGTGGACGCTTCGCAGCAATTGGCTGCAAATCCAAGAGGTTCTGGCAGTCGTCGCGCAGCGCGCCAGCGCTGGCGTAGCGTCGCTCTGGTTCCGGCGCCATGGCACAGCGACACACAGTCTCGACATCCCAAGTCACTGCGTGGTTGAGCTGTCGCGTGGCAGGAACCGCAGCAACGGTGATGCGTTGTTTGGTTTCTTCGTCGCTGCTGCTGCCCTCCTGGAAAGGATTGCTCAACGTTAGCATCTCGTAGAACAAGACCCCCAACGCGTAGACGTCCGTGCGACAATCCACTCGATCGTTTTCACCCCGCACCTGCTCGGGGGCCATGTACGGAACCGATCCTAGCTGCGCCCCCGAACGCGTGAGGTTCGCACGGGACTCCTCGTCACCTGCGTTGTCGCTCGACTCAGAACGCGCAAGACCGAAGTCCAAGAGCATGGCATCCATCGACCAAGTGATCATCACGTTCGATGGCTTGATGTCGCGGTGCAAGACATCGTGGCCGTGAGCAAAATCCACGGCATCGCTTAGCTCACGCATCCACACGCACACGATTTCAATCCAACGCCGGGGCAAGGATGGTTCCGCGGGCACGTGATCTTCCCCACCCAACTCGCGCAGTGCCCGATACACATCCGACTCGTGCAGCGTCGTCGGATCCTTCGCCCCAAGATGCACCAACAATCGATCCAGGCTCACGCCCTGAATCTGCTCCATCGCGAAGTAGGGCACGCCGTCTTCTTCGCCCACCGAAAACACGCGCACGATGTGCGGGTGCTGCAGCTTCGCAACGGCTTGGACTTCGCGCCGGAATCGCTCCCGGGCTGAGGGAAAGTACAGGTGCTCCGGCCGGACGACCTTCAGCGCCACCTGACGTCCGAGTGACGGTTGGTTGGCGAGGTAAACGACACCCATCCCGCCGCCACCTAGCCGCTCGATGATCTCGAACTCGCCAAGTCGCTCGGGAATTCGATCGGCGGCGACGTCCGGCGGTGCAAGCATCCCCGCACCGTCGATGAGTTGCAGATGCCTGCGGATGCCCACCGCATCCTCCGGATGCTCCAGCAAGAACGCCTCAAGCTGCGACGGACCACCGTCATGGAGCTGCTCGATGGCAGACGCCACGAGGTCCGTCAGGCATTCCTCGTCGTGGTTCTGGCTGGCCGGATTCAGGTCGCGCATTCCTTGGCAGCGGCAGCGCACGTTGCATCGCACGAGCAAACCAGGGAATTTGGCAAACTGGCGAATTTGCGAGCTCAGCGGAGCAAGCTCGCCTGAGATTCAGGCCATGCCACGACGAGCCGCCGCGCTCTCAACGCGATCGAATCACTGCCCTGCAGGGTTCAGTTCGAGACGCACGCGGTTGCTGAAGCTCGCCAACCCGGTCGCCGGATCGAGGATGAGCCCCTGCAAGTAGAACTCGAACTCAATGAACTGCGCGGGCACGGATTGCAGCACGACGTTGGCCACCGCATCGCCGTTGACGTCAAACGTGCCCGACAGGAACAGTGGACTCACGCTTGGGTTGGGGTCCAGCAAGAAGTTGCCCGAGCCGGACCAGAGGTTCTGGTACACCGCCGTGTTCTTCAGGAACGACGACGTGGTCGGGTTCTGCACGACCTGCGTGAACCCCAGGCCGAAAAACAGCTGCCAGGTTGCGTTGGGCGGGCCGGTGAAATCCAGGGGGACCGCGAAGGAAGACGTGGTCGCCGTCGTCGAGGTGGGGATCAAGTTGCCGCGTGGGTCATGGAACGTGGGGCTGGGCGTCGTCGGGATCGGCAGCTCCAAGCGCGCGACATGAACTTCATCCGCACCGATGTCCACGGAGATCGTGGATTGGCTCTCGCCTGGACCAAGCAGGACCCTGGGATCGGAGTCGGCATCCATGTTGATGTCCGTGCGCACGGGCCCGGACGGGGTGCTTCGTTCCAGCTGAGGAAAGCTCGGCAGGGACGGTGAAGCAGGCAGGGCGAGGTTCATGACCGCCAAGTTGTCGCCCGCGCCGATCATCGGCGATGCCGGAGCGAGGTGCATGTCCCGCAGGAAGAAGTGCCCTTGGTTATCAAATATGTCGCCGTTCACGAACCCCGGCCCGTTCCCCTGCGCCGCTTCCAAATCGGTGCCACCGATGAAGTTGTTGCCTTGATTCAGCGGATTCACAATCGCTCCGGCAGAAGGAAGCACGTGCGCCCATGCCGCAACTTCGCGGCTCCAAATGATGTTGTTGCGCAGTTCGGCAGACCCACCTTCAACACGGACGTCCACGCGGGTCACGCCACCGGAAAACGGGAAGGAGAACCCGATCGTATTGTTGATCAGCAGGCTCTTGCACTGGATGAGGTTGATGTTGAATTCACCCACCTGAACGAAGTTGCACATGATTCGGGGCTGACAACGATCCGCGACGTTGAGGCCCGGCATCTCGTCGTTGTTAACGACAACCAGGTTCTCCTCGAAACACGCAAAATCATTGGCCCGATACAGCGTCGACGCAATGCCGGTGCAGCGTTCGAGCGCGCCAAGGCTCGAACTCGTGAACGAGATGCTTCGCCCGCGGAAAATGTTGCCTTCGATGATGTGCCGGCTGGTCCACCCCTCCACCGTGTTGATGAACAGTCCCTCATTCAAATTGACGAACGCGCAGTCCCGAACCTCCACAGCCACCACGACGCCGGGGTTCGGCGCCATCTGGTGCGGGACGATCTCCAGGCCAACCGAATCCGGGGCAAGATCCGTGAACGTCAGCCCCTGAATCACGGTCGACGGCAGGCTGGTGTTGCCGACGCGATCAACGCGCAGAATCACATCCGTCAAGAACGCACTGCCGCGCAAAATCGACAGTCCGAAAATCGAGGTGCTGGCCTTCCAGGACTCGATGGTGACACCGAACGCCGGGATCGAAATCACCGGCGCTTCCCCGTTGGCGGTGCCGAACACTCCACCACCGACCACGTTGATGGTCGTCTTGGTGTTCGCGGCGCCCAGCTGCGCCGCCAGCTGCGTCGCCCTGGTGATTGTTGCGAGCGGGTTCATTGGGTTCTGGCCGTTGTTGCCGGCGTCCACTCCACCACCAACGTAGAGCTCCACGCTGGGCCCTACAGCCTGCGCAAGCAGGGTCGGCGTCGAGGTCGCCATGACAAGAACAGTTGCGAGAAGAATCTTCATGAGAGTCTGTGCGTCAAGCGCACGAATGGGTCAGGCGCACTGACGTGCGAAAACGCACGGGCGCAGCGGTTGCTAGAACGTCGCAGCGATCGATCGAAGCGACTTCGCTTCGCACGCTGAACAACCGCGGTTGACCGGGGTGCTTCGCCTGTTGAACGAATTCCGAAAACTGTTTTTCGTCCATCCGAGTGCCGCGCACCGCGGATTGACGCCCCACGAAACCTCTCCTATCTTGGCTCGGCTGCGATGAAGAGTCCGTTATCTAGGGTCGAAGGGATCGCCATACCCCATGTTGAAGATACCGCGGGCCTGGTGGGCCGCGTCACGGCCGGGGATCCCTCGGCGTGGTCCGCTTTACTCCACCGGTGCGAAGACCGCCTCCGCGTGCTTGCGCGGTTTCGCCTGCACAAGCGCAACGCTGCCAACGAAGACGACGTGCTGCAGGACACGTGGACCCAAGCGCTGGTGAGTTTTGCGGACTTCGAATACCGCGGAGAGGGTTCCTTCCTGCGTTGGCTGGCGGGAATCCTGCGCATGAAGGTGTTGGAATTCGCGCGGGGCAGGCGCAAGCACGACCACGGAAGTCTCAGCGAGACTTCTGGCCCAGGCCGCAATCCCAACGGCCGCAACCCCGACGGACTGTACGCAGCGCTCGTGGACACCCAGACACCCTCAAGAGTCGCCGCGGAACGCGACCGCGTGCAACGCGTCGCGGAGGTCTTGGCCACCCTTCCCAACGCAGAGCGTGAGGCCCTCTTCGCGCGCTACTACGAAGGATTGACTCTGCGGGAAGCCGGAGCGCGAGAGGGGGTGGATGCTGCGACCGTCCTGCACCGACAACGGCGGGCGCTGGCACGCTGCGCGAAGAGGCTGGAGATCCACCGCTGAACCCCAACGACGAGGACATTGATTCTCTGAGTGAAGATGCGCAAGCGCGTGTGCTCGCGTTTCTGCAGTTTGAGGACGCGGCGGATCCCATCGAAGGGCTGATGCCGGCCATTGGCGAAACCGTCGGTGGGTACACACTGCTCGCTGAAGTCGGACGCGGTGGCATGGGTGTGGTCTTCCGGGCCCGCGATCCAGAACTTCAGCGCGACGTCGCCATCAAACTGATCCCCCTGATCGTCGACGCCGCGGGACGTCAGCGCCTCGACTCCGAAGGCAAGCTTCTCGCCGCGGTGCGCCACGAATCGATCGTACCGATCTACGCCACCGGACCCATTCGCGGGTTCTACTGGGCAGCGATGGAGCTCGTGGACGGTGCGTCGCTGCAAGCTCGGCTTCGTGGCGACGACGCATCGCTACCCGCTGCTGACAGCAACTCTTGGCTCGGCTGGGTTCTACCGCGCATGCAAGACATCGCGGCGGCACTGGGTGCGTGCCACGCGCTGGGCATCCTGCATCGAGATGTCAAACCCGGCAACGTGCTCCTGTCCAACACCGGTCGCGCGTTTCTCGTCGACTTCGGTTTGGCACGCGTCTTGAATCCCGAGAACACCGTCTCGATCGGTTTCGCCGGCACGCCCCGCTACGCATCGCCGGAACAAATCCGTGGGGACACACTCACCGCGACCAGCGACGTCTTCTCCTTCGGCGCGGTGCTGTTCGAAGCGGTCACCGGGAAACATGCGTTCGCGGGTGAGAACACTCGACAGCTCGCACGAGCGATTCAGTTCACCGATCCCGCTTGGCGAAAACCGATCCGTGTGCCTCCCGACCTTCGTGCAATCATCGAGACGTGCTTGGAGAAGAACCAAGGGGATCGCTACCAAGATGGCACTGCGATCGCTGCGGATCTCGGCCGCTTTCTGCAGTTCGACCCCGTGGCGGCCAGCCGTCGCGGATTCGTCTCCCGTGCGTTCCAGCGCGCGCGGCGACGCCCCGCCCGGGCGTGGACCGCGGCGGGTCTTCTGGGGTTGAGTGCGGTCGTCGCTGGGCTGTTGGTCTTCGCGAATTCCCAAGCGTCGTCGTTGCAGACTGCTGAAGCCGACACCATTTTTGCTCGTGCTTTGGAACGGTACGCGCTGGGCGACCTTGAACAGGCTGCGGTGCACTTCACCAGAATCGCGAACTCGGACTATCGATCGGCGGAAGTGCGCGGCTACCGAGCGGAGCTTGAGCTCCGTGCAGGACGTCTTCGCGAAGCTCGTGAGTTGCTGGAAAAAGCCGCGGTTCCCTCGGCTTCCTATCCGAACCCTTTGCTCCTGCACTTGACCACTTCGAGTCCGCCACCGCCCCTCGAAGACGTGGTGCATCAATCCGCATCGACGCCGCGCGACCACGCCATCACGGGCCTCTACCAGATTCGACGTCGGCAATTCGTTGAAGCAGAGGCCTCGCTGGATCGTGCATTGGCGACCGGCAACGTCGCACCGTGGCTCCTCAGCCGCGCCCAGTGCCGCGTGCAGCGACTGGCGCTGCGGGCTGCGCGAGACGATTTGCACGCGGCCTGGGCAATGCTTCCTGACAGCATCGAGGATCCCGAGTTGGTCGGT
>CBESZZ010000065.1:0-10880 GCA_965534055.1 uncultured bacterium
ACTCGGTTTCGATCGGCTTCGTCGAGCCCACGACGCGCACCCCCGGAACCGCATCTAGCGCAGCCAGCGCGGCTCGCAACGCGGCTTCACGATCGCCCTCGTTGCTACCGAGCCCCAAGAAGCAGCGAACCGCAGACTGAGCGGGCTCTGGCAAGGGCATTGGCTCTGTCATTGGCACTGACTCTGTCACGGGCTCTCCGTGAATCGGATGACTGACTGCATCATCGCTGCTGAAGTTCACGAAGTCGGCTGCGTCAGTTGTGCGACGGCCGCGACCGACTCAGTCGACCGGGCAACGAACCGTCGTGATCCGTGCGAGTGGACGCGCCGACCGTGGAGGGATCACCATCGACGATCTTGTCCTCATCGTCATCGTCGTCGTCATCTTCGTCGTCTTCATCCTCGTCGTCTTCATCCTCGTCGTCTTCATCCTCGTCGTCGTCTTCGTCGTCGTCATCCGCACGCTCCAACGAACCCGTGGTCAGGATGCGAAACAGCCCGAGGCCGAGCCCGGCGAAGACGTAAAGCAACGCGATCGCGGCGAGCGCGAACTGCCACTCAACCGCTGCAACACCGATCAACACCACAAGACTCGCCAGGAACGGGAACGACTCGCGGCCCTGGATCAGGGCGTAGGCTAAGTGCGGGAAGGGCACGCGGCTGACCATGAGCAAGCCGGTCACGATCAACCCCACGGGCATCGCATAGAGCACGGCGTCGTAAACGCCCTCCGGCAGCAGGAAGTGCGTGAGCACCGCGTCCTGGTCGTTGCGCGTGCTGTAAAACGCGACCATGGCGCAGAGCAGCGCTGCGGCAGCAGGCGAAGGCAAGCCGCGGAACTCACGATGGTCTTTGCTCGACGTCGTGGTCTCAACGTTGAATCGCGCAAGCCGCAGGGCCGCGCACAGCACGTAGATCGCGGCGCACACGTAGTAGAGCTTCGGGTGCGAGGGCAGCAGCGCGTTTTCGCCTTGGGCGTGGGTCTCGACCAGCACCTTCATCATGAACGCGGGCGCGACACCGAACGTGACCATGTCGGCCAAGCTGTCTAGCTGCGCGCCAAACTTGGTGGCCTGGTTGGTGATCCGCGCCACGCCGCCGTCCAGCGCATCGAAGACCATCGCCACAAAGACGAGCTTCACCGCGACGTCGAGCAGCACCAGCGTCGCGTCTAGGCCTTCGACGATTCCGGCGGCCGCACCGTCCGCGATCTTCGCAATCGCGAGGAAACCGAAGAACAAGTTGCCGAGCGTCACCAGCGACGGCAACACGGGCACGTTCTTGAGCTTCTTCAGTCGCCGACGGCGACGGCTCGCTTTGGATCTGGGGCGGTCGGTTGGAGGCAGCATCAGGTTGCTAGGCAGCAGGGCGCTAGGCACTTGGGCGAAGCGAGAACTCCGCGCAGGAGACAGCGCAGATTGAGTCGGACGACTGGGCAAAGACTACGGTCGCCGCGGCGTCCGTGAAACGACGCATCGCGATCGAACGCCTCATGGGAGCGGAAGCCAATCGCTTCCAGGCTCGGCAAAACGACTACGCTCTCGCCATGCAAGACCCCGCGAAGGCCAAGCCGGGCCCAGCCAAGACAGCCGCTGATCCCGCGCCCGCACAACGCTTCCTGGCGCGCGTCGCGATGGACACCCTCCATCGGAGCCTGACGGATGCGGAGAGCGCGCGCCAGCTTGAGCTGCCACGCGAGACCATCGTGCATCAGCTGGTGCGATCCAGTGAAGCCATAACGATGTGGATCGAGGAGGAGCTCTACTACTTCTTCCTGATCGACAACTTCCGACCCGCGGGCGAAGCCATCGACGAATTGCCCTACCGGCTGTTGGCGGGCAAAACGACCGCTCGTGATGCGATCACCGAGATCATGCTGTCGACAGGCTTCTCGCTGCGCAATCCGGGCAACGACACCTTCGTCACGGTCGTGTTGGAACAGGGCCTGGGCATCGAGGTGCAAAAGCGCCAGCACCGGAAGACCCTCGAGCAAGGCAAGCAACTCTACGACGGCACGAAGGGTCGCTTCCTCGATACGAGTGGTGACAGCCAAGCCGACGTCATCCGCATCGTGCTCGCGCAGCCCGCATTCGCACAAACGCTCCTGAACCGCCACCACCAGCGATTGTTCGGCATGCCACTGGCGCAAGACGATCCGACCATCGCGCGAGTGCATCAAGACCACGCGCAGTTTTTCGATGTGCTCGAAGAGTGGCTGCGATCTCCCGCCTACGTTGCAGCACTGAGCAAGCGCCGGGCCAAGACCGATCGCCAGTTCGCCCGAGGCCTCTACGTCGACCTGCTAAGCCGCTCACCGGACCGCGACGAACTGCGCAACATGCGCAATGCGCTGCAGGCCATGGCTGATCCGGCGCCGATCCGCACCGTTCTTGCGAAAGTCATGCTGGACTCCAGCAAGGCCCGGCTACCGGATGCAGAGGAACCCGGCGCGTTCATCGCCGCGTGCTTTGAACGCTTCTTGAAACGCCCACCGACCCCCCAAGAAGCCGACCACTTCGCGCAGGTGGCCACCAAGCGCAACGCCAAACGCAAAGAGATCGCTCGGGCCCTCGTCGGCTCGGCGGAATACGCCTACTATTAGCGAGACGCTGCTCGCGGCAATGCGGTCCCTGCATGAGCCCCAGCCCCACGAGCGAGCGCGGACCCAAAACCCGAGCGATGCAGCCATGACAACACCCAACGACCACGCGCCCTCGCGTCGCAAGTTTCTCAAGCAAACGGGCATGGGCGTTGCCGCAGGGCTGGGCGCAGGCGCGACGGCGAACGCAGCGCTGTTGACGACACCCTCCGGGCAGCGCGTGACATCTGGTCCTCTCGGCCAGAAAACCAAGCGTGTCGTCGTTGTCGCTTTCGCCGGCGGCGTGCGCACCCAAGATGTGCTGGGCCAACCAAAGAACGCACCACAGCTCGAACGCATCGCGGCGGCTGGCGTGACCTTCCCGAAAGTTCGTGCCGCGAACGTCGGTCACTACGGCGCAGCATTGTCGATTTTCACCGGCTTCGAAGAGCGCATGGGCATTCGCGAGAACCAGCGCGGCGTGAACCCAACAGTGTTCGAAGCGCTGCAGAAAGACGGTCCACTCGCCCCGGGCGATGTGTGGTTGTCGACGGCAAGCGGGGCCCAAGGACGCCTCTTCGCCCACTCAGACCATCCGGATTACGGCGGCGAGTTCGCGGCGCAGGTCTTGGACGGCGACGGCATCTTCAACGTCGAATTCAAGCGCGTGCTGCAGTCGTTTGGTCGCCCGACCGTCGACACCGACGAGACCCGCGCAACCATCGCGGCGCTGCAGGGCACGCTGCAAGAACTCGAGCAGGAAGGCGCACCGACGGACGCGGAGAACACCCGCCGCGTGGAGCGCTTCATCCTGGACGAGCTGTCCGGCAACACCACCAAAGTCACGGGCCCAGGTGCCGCCGATGCGAAAGCACTGCGCGTCGCCACCAACATCCTGCGCACCTTCAAACCGAAACTGCTTGGCGTGACCTTGCAGAACGCGGACATTGCCCACGGCTCCTACAACGGCTACCTCGATGTCATCCGCCGCAACGACGCAGAAGTAGGCGCACTATGGGACGCCATCCAGGCGGACGATGAACTGCGCGAAGACACCGCCCTGTTCGTGCTTCCAGAGTTCGGCCGCGACGCCAACCTCAACGAACGCAACGGCCTCGACCACGGCGACGGATCAGACGCGATGAAGACCGTCTTCCTGATCGCTGCAGGACCGGACTTCGCCCAAGGCGTCGTGCAGGACAAGGAGATCCGCACGATCGACATAGCCCCCACAATCTTGTCCCTCCTGCAGAAGCGTCCATCGCTGCGCACCGCGGGCCGCAAGATTGCTGGGCTGTCTTCCTGAGTCCAGACGCCCAATTCCTGCATGAAGCTCACGCACGGTGGCTCACTGGCCACGACGGTGTTCGCGATCGCGGTGGCCGGCACCACGCTCTTCGCGCCGCAGGATGCTGCAACGCATTCAACTCATGCGACGCCGCGCGCGGCGGGTGCAGCTTCGCCACCGGCTGAAAGCTCGTGCGTGGAGTGCCACGCGGGGATCGAAGACATTCACCCGGGCTATGAGCTGACCTGTGTTGACTGCCACGGCGGGGACGAGGCGGAAGCGGAGAAAGACAAGGCGCACGTGTTGCCGCAGCGCCAACCGCCCGGCGACGAACGCGTGCTCCCGCAGGATTGGGATCTCGATTGGCAGCAGTTCGTGAACCCATCCAACCTGCGCGTGGCGGAGCGCGTGTGCGGTGATTGCCACGAAGAAGTCGTGAACCGCGTCATGAAGTCGTTGCACGCCACCACCGCCGGCCACTTGGGCGATGGCTTTTACGAAAACGGCCTCACAGCCAGCAAGCAGCCCCGCTACTCGATCTTTCCGATCAAGGACACCGACGGTGACCTCGGCGAGCACGGCATCAAGAGCATGACGCAGGTGCCCGGGTACGATCACCAGGGCGACGTCGACGACATCGGCACACACTTCACCGACCTCACCCGCAAGGCGTGCATGCACTGCCACCTGTGGAGTCCGGGGCGTGCGGTCGACGGTCGTGTTGGTCTCGACGGGGACTACCGCGGCGAAGGCTGTGCGGCGTGCCACGTGACGTACGCCAACGATGGCCGCAGCAAGTCCGCCGACCGCAGCGCGGTTCGACTAGAGCCTGGCCATCCGCTGAAGCATCGCTTCACCACGGCACCTCCCACTTCGACCTGCACCAAATGCCACTATGGTGACGCCAGCATCGGGCTGCACTTTCGTGGACTGGCGCAGCTCGTGCCGGGGATGCCCGCGGGCCCCGAAGTCGAGGGCACAACGGACGAATTGCAGAACGGCGTCTTCTACATCCAAGACCCCGACCTGACGCCGCCGGACGTACACCACCAGCGAGGCATGCACTGCATCGACTGCCACACGTCCAACGACGTAATGGGCGACGGCAACCTCTATCCGCAGATGGACCACGCCGTCGAGATCGAGTGCACCAGCTGCCATGGCACGTTTGACGCGGTCTCCGATCTCAAGACCACCCGCGGTCGACCCGTGTCCAACCTAGAACGCGAAGGCGATCTGGTTTGGCTGCGCTCCAAAGTGACCGGCCGAAAGCACGAAGTGGTGCAGGTCGCGCACGTGGTCGATCCGGATCGTCCGGAGTATTCGCCGCGGGCAGCACGTGCGATGACTGAAAAGCACAAGAAGCTGGAGTGCTACACCTGCCACGGTGGCTGGAACGTGAACTTCTTTGGATTCCACTTCGACCGCAATGAACAGTTCTCGCAGCTCGACCTGCTGTCGGGCAAGCGCACACCTGGCCGCGTGACCACGCAGGAGAAGGTCTTTTCGACGTTCAACCAACTGCGTCTTGGCTACAACCACGAGGGCATGATCGCGCCGTACATGGTGGGCTTCTCCACCATCGGATCCGCGTGGGATAAAGACGGCAACAAGGTGCTGCATCAGGCCCTGCCCGTCACCAAAGCCGGACTGTCAGGTGTGACGCTGGTGCCCCACCAACTGCACACCACCCGCCCTGAAGCCCGCAGCTGCGTGGAATGTCACCGCAGCCCCGTCACGTGGGGTTTGGGTTCGACCAACTTCCGGCTGACCCGCGAATATGGCTACGGCATCACGGACGAAGCGCTGTGGTCCGTCGCACTCGACGCCAAGAACCCCGGCCGCAGCGAAGCCGTCGCAGACCTCGAACTGATCGGGTCATTGCGCGCATTGGCGATTCGTCAGGACCCCGTGCGTGGCGGTGCAACCCACGCCTACGCGGCGGCGGCAGACGGCGCGCTGCACGTCGTCGACCTAAGCAACCCGGTGCTGCCCCGCCCAGTGCGCACGCAGAAAGGCATCTTCGCCGATCCGAAGGCTCTGCACGTGCAAGGCGACCTACTGCTTGCTGCGGATGGAGCGGGCGGCGTGCTGGTGTTCGACCTCAAAGACCCGCGCAAACCGCGCGAGCTTGCTGCGGTGCCGACGGTCGATGCGCGCGCTTTGGCGGTTGCCTGGCCTTATGTGTTGGTTGCAGACGGAGCGGGTGGCTTGGTGATCTTCGACGCTGGCGACCGTCAGCGCCCCGTCCACGTGGCCACGGTGGATCTCAACGGTCGCTCCGACGCTCTGCAATCCGGCAATGACGTCGCCGCGTTCTTCCAGTATTCGCGCACCAAAGCCCGTGACCCGTTGGGCGAACGACTCAAGCGCAGCGAAGCACGTCACTTGGCGTTCGTCGCCGCAGGCACCGACGGCGTGGTCATCGTCGATTGGACCGAACCTCGCGCGCCACGAATCATCACCCAGTCTGCAGCCAACAAGTTCTTGGGCCAGGCGATCGACGTCCAAGGCGTCGCGCTCAACACGGCATTCGACCTAGGGTCCGCGGGCGGCGGTCTGAAGAGCCGTGAGCGCGACTACCTGTTTGTTTGCTTGGACAACGGCCGGAACCAGGGCAGACGCCGCCGCGTCATCGCACTCGACGTCAGCGACCCGCTGGCGCCCTTGCGGGTGGAGGGCAACGACGAGATCACTGGCGGCACCGGGCGCCTCGAAATCATGCGCGTCTACAACGCACCGTTCCTGCAGCAGTTCGTCGTCGCATCCGGGGCGGGCGGCCTCGGCACCGTATTCGATGCCAGCGCCATGCCCACCGGCTTCCGCACGCTGGCTACACTGAGTGGTCCGGCTAACCTGCGTGATTTCGCTGTCGAAGAGTTCGCGTTCGATCGACTGCAGGATGAACGCGGCAAACCGGAGAAAGACATCAGCCATGCCGACTGCCGCTACCTGACCGAAGACGAGATGCTGCGCGTGCTGCGCGCGGACATTGGCGAGGGCCCACGATGAAACGAACACTTCCGCTCACCGCAGCCACGCTTTGCTGCGCAGTGCTTTGTGCACCCAGCGTGAATGCTCAATCCCCCGCAGAGGGCAAGCTCCTCCGTGCAGCCTTCGATGCACGCGACCAAGACTCCAACCAGACGCTGAACGACCGCGAATGGGATGGACCGAAGGCCGCGTTCCTCGCGCTGGATCGCAACGGCGACGACGCGCTGAGCTTCGCCGAATGGCTGAAGTTCGACGCAGCACGCGACTCACTCCAGCCCAAGCGGCCCACGACTGACCCTGGCTTGCGCAAACGATTGACCCTCCTCGCGCGCTACGACAGTGACGGCAACGGCCGCCTCACCCGCGATGAGTGGACGGGTGACCCTGCCGCGTTTGCCGTTCTCGATGTGGACGGCAATGACATCGTCGACGCGCGCGATGCAGCAGCGCTTCCTGTCGATTCAGCCCCCAAACAGATGACTCTCCCCGACGGCATCAACCGAAGATTGCCAAGTCGTGCGGACCTGCTGAAGGAGTTCGACCGCGACAACGATCAGCGCCTCTCGGCCGCAGAGCTTCGACCCGCCAAAGCACTTCGCCGGCTGGTGAAGTTTGCGGACACCAACCGCGACGGCATTCTCGACCGCGAGGAGCTCGATGCCGTGATCCGCACGGTAAACATGCGCATCGCGGCGCGCGAGCGTGGCTACGGACGCGCCACCGCCTACCGCATCCCGTTTAAAGCCTGGGATAGCGACAAGGACGGTCGCTTGAGCCAAGACGAGTTCCAACGGCGCCAAGATCTGTTCGCCCGCCTGGACCGCAACCGCGATGCGGCGGTCACCGAACAAGAAGTCGAACGCTACCGCCGCAGCGTCGAAGAGCGTGGCTTCTTCGGCCGCTACGACCTAGACGACAACGGCAAGATCACGCGCGAAGAATTCGACGGCCCAGCCCCCGCATTCAACCGTGCCGACCGCAACGGCGACGGCGTCATCACCAAGGGTGACCGCTGATGGCGCGCGTTCGGCTTCGCACCTTCAGCCTGCTCCTCCTAGGAAGCCTCTCGTTCTTCGCACCCGCATGCAGCGCGCCGCCTCCAGCCGCTGAAGCCGAGACCAACCTCTTCGACGGCGCATTCGTCCTCGTCACTCGCAGCACCCCAAAGCCGGGCAAGGAAAGCGATCTCCTGGCGGCCGCACTGGAAGCACGCGCAAGCACCGCTGACGCGGAAGGCCTCTTGCAATACCACGTGCTGGTCAACGGCCGCGACGCCGAATCACCACAGGTGATCGTCCACGCCGTATGGCAATCCCGCGAAGCCTTCGAAGCGTGGAGTCAAAGCGAAGCCGCCCAACGCGCGATGGACGCCGCTGGCGACGTCCGCGCCATGCTCCAAGACTTCGACGGCGAAGAGTTCACCATCATCGGTAGCTGACCAAGCCTCAACGAGGCGCGCCGCATCAGACGATGTCGCGGCAAGATGCGAAGCCGCCTTCTCCATGTCTTCGCAACACACGATCTCTCTTCATGCCTACACCTTCGCCCATCGATCGCTTTCGCGGATGCATGCTCGGCCTCGCACTTGGAGATGCCTTAGGTGCGCCATTCGAAGGCGGACTCGCCGAGCGCGCGCTCTGGCGCTGCATCGGTCGTAGCAAGGACGGCAAAAAGCGCTGGACCGACGACACCCAGATGTCCCTCGATCTCGCCGAAAGCCTTCTAGCCTGTGGCGAACTTGAGCAAGACGACCTCGCGCGTCGTTTCGCGGCCAGCTACCGCTGGAGTCGCGGCTACGGACCTGGCACGACGAGGATACTCAAGAAGGTCCGGCGCGGCATGCCGTGGCGCGAGGCAGCCGTCGCCGTCTACAAAGACGGTTCCTTCGGCAACGGTGCGGGGATGCGCGCTCCTGTGATCGGCCTCTACTTCAGTGGCGCTGATAGCATTGTCGACCTCGACCGCGCCGCACGTGAGTCTTCGGCCGTCACGCATGCGCACACGCTCGGCCAAGACGGAGCGGTCGTCATCGCTCGAGCTGTTGCGGCTGCACTTCGACCCACCGATGACCACGACGGTGGCGACGACTTCGGTCCGCGATTGCTCAAGTCCGTTTGCGCGGACGGACTCTCCCCCAAATTCCTCGAGAGGATCCGAATGGCGCAATCACTCTTCGGGCAGCCCACCGACGACGTTGCACTGCGCGCCCGATCTCTCGGGAACGGAATGGCTGCACTCGATTCGTGTGTAACCGCGGCCTTCGTGGCCGCGACGATGCAGAACACTCCATTTCTCGAAGTTATGCACTGCGCGAAGCGCATCGGAGGCGACGTCGACACGATCGCCGCGATGGCGGGAGCAATCTACGGAGCGGCGAATGGAGTGCAGGCTCTGCCCAAGACCGAGCTCGCACAGCTCGAAGCTCGCGAGCGTATCGAGACTCTTGCGAGCGAGCTGCACGCGAACAGCACCTGACTCGCGGACGCTCCCCCTAGTGGCAACTCACTTCGAGTAGCAGGCTCATTCGTCTGACGCACACCAATTTCGCGGAGTGGTTTGGTGGTGAAGAGCGGTCAGAAGAGTTGAGTGGCTAGAAGTGAACACTGTTCACCCACCACGCCGTCGAACTAGCACAGGGTCGGTGTTCGGAGGAATGGCCTGCTACTTGCGGTAGTTCGCAGCCCCGACGATTTGCGGCCTCGTGCGGCCGGTGACGCCGCGCGAGCCCAGGACACCTGGGACCGCGCCAAACAACGCAGGAACGGCTCGCTAGACCGCGAAGCCTTGGCGCGCCA
Organism: uncultured bacterium; assembly: GCA_965534055.1. GTDB lineage: Bacteria > Planctomycetota > UBA1135 > UBA1135 > UBA2386 > CBESZZ01. The sequence goes on from CBESZZ010000065.1 coordinate 9,656, forward strand.
TGCGCGGGATGCGCACCACGCCTTCGACTGCGTCCTGAAGCTCGCGGCTTAGCGCGCCCCGTACCTCACCGTCGTCGCCATCGTTCTTGACGACGACCGCAGCAACCGCGCTGGCAACCTTCACCACGTGAGTGATCCAGGTCGTTTCAGGATCCAGCGACGCGGCGTGATACGCCAACCACAGCGACTCGCGGAATGATCGGCGCGGCAGCACGCGAAGCAGTTCGCGCCACATGGCTTCGGCGGTTTGGCGATTGCGCACTGCGGGCATGCGCTCGATGTGTTGGGCGACCGCATCGTCTCCGGTGGCCCGGAGCCCAGCAGGAATCAACTCCCGCAGCGCCATATCCACCAAGCGAAACGCGCGGCGACGGTGCACATCCGGAGTGGCACGCGAGTTCACGAGCTTCGGGACCAACCGCCGCAACAACCGCTCGCGCTGTCCGTCGCTAAGGAGCGAGTCGTTGAACGCGCGTGTGACCGCGCCCAAGACCGGGCATGCACAGTGTGGATGGTCCGAGTGCTCTTCGCCGGCCAACCACGCAACCATTTCCATGGCGCACATGCCGTCGTCGCGGCGCTCGTGGCTGCCGGAACGCAGCGGGGTGTTCTTGCGCAGGGTCATGGTGATGAGGCTAGAGAGTCTACGCCTGCCCGGCTACTCGCCCCATCTACCGCCCGAACCTACCGCAGCACGCCGTCGGGCAGATCGTCCACTGCCATCGCGGGTGCAGGAATCCCGAGCAGCTGCGCGGCAAGGACCACACCGATTCCGGGCGTCACGGAGGCAGTGATGCGCTTGCCCCGCACGATCCCGGGTCCCATCGCTAGGTAGGGAACCTCACGGTCGTAGCTCCAGGGCGAACCGTGAGATGCCGGCGACGTGCCGTCGAGCCAGTAGGGCTCCGCGACGAGCTGGACTTCACCGGAGCGCGTTGGATCCACGGCTTCAGCCATGGCACGTGCAATCGGATTGAGCGTATCCGTGCCGACCTTCAGCAGATCAGACAACAAGTAGGCACTGTGGATGCCGCGCACTTTCACCACGGCTTCGGCGGCGGCGCGTGCAGCGACTCCGGATTCTTCCGAACCTGGCGGCAACAGTTCGCGGTCGAACCAAATAGCTCCGGAGCGAACCTTCGCCACGTAGTCCATCTCGTCTGGTGGATCCCCAAGCACGTTCCGAATCGCCTTCTCGGCGAAGCGTCGCGCGTAGGTCTGCAAC
>CBESZZ010000066.1:0-10839 GCA_965534055.1 uncultured bacterium
ACCCAGCCGATCGCCGAAGACAAAGCCATCGAGTGGGATCGCGAGCACGGCACCGCGGTTGAGATCGACATGGAAGGCGAATACCGCCGCGGCGTGCGCAGCGTCGACGAGTTCTTGAAGCTCGTGGCTGTGGCCAACCCGCACGTATCGATCTGGTACAAGGACCCCGAAGGCAACGAGACGTTCTACGAGCGCGCCACGAATCAGCTGCCCGTCGAGACCGACGAGATCAAGCCGCACCCCCACGGTGTTGAACTCGGCATCCTGCTGAAGATGCTGCAGGAGACCCCGGAGCGCTGGGTGTCGTCGTTCTTGCAGAAGGAGTTCTCCCGCGTCGGCCCCAAAGTCGCCAAGGGCATCTGCGACACCGCGAAGATCAGCTTCAAGGCACACCCCAAGCGCATTGCCAAGGACGATGTCGGCCGGCTGAAGAAAGCCATCGACGTCACCAAGATCATGGCGCCGCCCACATCGTGCATCGCACCGATCGGCGAGACGCAGATTCTCAAAGGCTTGAAGAAAGAGGTCGACGCCGACTTCTACATCGCCGCCACGCGCGCCCCCACTGTCTACCGCGGCCACCCATTCCTGGTCGAAGTCGGCTTGGCCTATGGCCGCCCCGGCGACACGCTGGAGCTGACGGAGAGCGGCAAAATCGTCGAGAGCGAAGACAAGAAGAAGCGCCGCAGCAAAGGCGCGGACGAAGGCCTGATGGGCTTCGCCGACGAGCCAGCTCGCGTGATTCGCTACGCCAACCGCGTACCGCTGCTGTTCCAACAGTCGGCGTGCGCGATTTCCAAAGCCGTCATCGCCAACAACTGGCGCGGCTACGGCATGAGCCAACCCCGTGGCGCGCTGCCCGTGGGCCCACTGGTGATCTTCGTGCACATCGCCTCGGTATGGGTGCCGTTCACCTCCGAGTCCAAAGAAGCCATCGCTAGCTACGACGAGATCTTGAAGGAGCTGCGCTTAGGCCTGCAGGAATGCGGCCGCAAGCTCGGCACGCACATCCGCAAGGGCAAGAAGCTCGCCGGCGAATTCAAGAAGCGCAACTACATCGAGACCTACATCCCACACATCGGGCAGGCGCTCCGCGAGATCCTGGAACTCAACGACAAGCAGACCGAAACCACGGTCTCCAAACTCACCGAAGTGCTGGAGAAGAGCCGCAAGCTCTAATCAATCATGGCCGCCAAGAAAAAGACCACGAAGAAGGCTGCGAAGTTCGTCGCGCCGCCACCGCGCACGAAGCCCAAGAACCCACGCAAGCTAGAGAAGCTCGATAAGATCACCGTCGAACAAATCGACAACTCAGCCAAGCAGGTCTACACCAAGATCCAAGCGCTGGAGAAGCCCGAGCTGAAGTTCCCGGTCCGCTCGCTCTCCAACGTCCGCTACGACAAGCGCAAGGGCTACTTCGAGCTGGGCCGCGGCCGCAAAGAACGCACGCTCACCGTCAACACGGTGAAGAGCTTCGCGCAGACCCTCAAGCTCATGTCGCTCTCCAAAGAGATGGTCATCGACGATGACTTCGCGACCAAGCGAGAGGCGTACTACGTGTCCAAGAACTGGGGCGAGTGCAAGTTCAGCGAGCAGCCCGAGTCCGACACCTGCATGGACGACATCGAGGCACTGTTCTCGTTGGAAGGCCTCAACCGCGAACAGCTCCGCTTCCGCCCTGAGGAGCGCGGCGGTGCTGTCGCCGGTCAGATGATCGTCATCGACAAGGACAAGGAAACCGGCGCCGACGTCCGCATTGACTGCACGGGCTTTGCTAGCGGTGCCTACAGCATCCCCAGCTCCGTCGAGCAGCTGCGCTTCGAGACCAAAGCGAAGTTCATCATCGCCATCGAAACCGGCGGCATGTTCCAGCGACTCAACGAGCAGAAGTTCTGGCGCCACCACAACTGCGTCCTCGTCGAGATGTCGGGCGTGCCAACCCGCGCAACACGCCGCTTCATCAGGAAGCTGGCCGACTCGGCCGACATTCCCGTCTACGCGTTCGTCGATTGCGATCCCTACGGGATCTCGAACATCTACCGCACGCTGAAGGTCGGCTCAGGCAACGCCGCCCACCTCTCCCAGTTCTTCTGCGTGCCGAAGGCGCACTACCTGGGTGTGATGCCCCAGGACATCATCGACTTCCAGCTGCAAGACGCGACGCACAAGCTCAACGATGTGGACATCAAGCGCGCGAAGGACGCGTTGAAGAACGACCCGTTCTTCCAAGCGCAACCGAAGTGGCAGAAGGCGATTGCGCAGATGCTGAAAATGGGCGTGCGGGCCGAACAGCAGGCGTTGGCGAAGTGGGGACTCAACTTCGTGGTAGATGAGTATCTGCCGAAGAAGCTGAAAGAAGTCGACAAGTTCCTGCCGTAGGGCAGCAGACGATCTGACGGCCCGAACAGGCCGTCGCGACAACCGCAGTCAAGAATTCGTCAGCCCTCGCGAACCACGTGTGGGGCGCGGTCAGCTGCAAACGCCTTGGCGAGTCGCAGCCCCGCACCCTTCGTCAACGACGCGCGGCCATACGGCTTCCCGGTCGAACGTCAGACCAAGACACGAAGATCGCCTGGGCGGAGGTTCTTGTCGAGGAAGGCGAGATCAAGAAGGTGGTCCCGGGTAACCTCGCCCAGGCGACTAGAGAGGAAAGGAAAACGTCATCCGCAGGAAGGAGTGCCCTCAGGCCACCTTTCCGGATGACCATCGCCTCGGTCGCCACCCACCACTCTGCTCGCCCTACCCGCTCGGCACTCACCATGCACAGTCCAAATCGACCCACCGCACCGCCCCATCTCGTTTGCATTGTTCAGGATGTGGAAGAAACGGCGAAACAACAAACCAATCTCATTCTCTCCGAAAGCAAGAGCGCGGGACTGAACGTCGCCGTCGAGCACGTCTTTCTCCAGGACCCAGAAGACATGGTCCTCGATCAACTAACTCAACGCCCGGTGGACTGGCTACTGCTAGACCTGCTGATTTCTGGAAGAGATAGCGACCCACTATTTTCCGCGGGCCTAAACCTACTTCGCCGCCTGCGTGAGTCAGGCATGTTCCACGGCTATCAGCCACGCGACCCCGCTCGCTCCCGCAACGGCGTTCGATGTGTTGGCATTTACTCTGCAACACTCGCCGGCTTCGGAGGGAAGAAAATGGAAGTTCGAGACGAACTCCAAAAACTCGGAGTCAATGAGCGACACTTGTACGCGTCGGACGGGCAGCAGATGCGCGCAATTGCGCGCGCAATTGTGTCTGAGGTTGCAGGCAACCCAACCACCTTGGAAATGTGAGTATGACTGAGGATCTCTGCAACTTCTCGCTGGCAGCAACCAATCCCGCGACAAAACTGCGAGAAGAGCTGGGATGCCACACTGTCACTCTCTACCTATCAAGCCCAGCCGATCACCATGATCGTTCAAGCTATGTCTTGATCGCTTGCAGCAACATTGCGCAATCACACGCTCCGCACATGTGGGGTCCGCTGCCGCCGCGATCCATGCGCCTGTTTTCAGCACATGACCGAACACGTCGATTGTGCGTCGCTGAAAGAGAGAAGGTTCGAGGTGGCTATAAGAGTCAGTTCGCGAAGGTACACGAGGTCAAGAGCTACTTCCGATGCTCACTGAACCTGAACGCTCGCACAGCTGAAAGCGGCGCACTCCCGCCAAGCTCGTTCATTGCACCCTTCCTCGAGGTATTCGGGAGCTATAAGGAACCTCAATCCGAAGAGACCCTACGTGAGCAAGCGCGACGAGCAGAAAAGATCCTCGTCGAACTCGCGCCGACACTCCTAGGCGATCCAAACATCTTGCCAATCGTCGACCCTCGCCTGGTTGCGATCCGGCACCGAGCCTTGCAAGGGATTATTGCGGACTTCGAAAAGAAGGAACAGCTGAGTGTTCGATCCAAATCGCGACGAGAGCTGTTGCGCGACAGCGTCGAAACTTGCCTGCAGTCCGTCTACGGATTTATTTGCAAACAGATCGATTGTCAGCCCGACGACATCGCGTTCTCGTTTCATGCGGTCAAGGACTGGTCAAAGACTCCCTACCGTGATCCGGAGGGGACATCAACTACCGACGACATCATGGATGTCGACGTATATGCCCACTATGCGACGCCCCGCTCTTGGCACCGCAAGGTCAACGAGGCACTAGGGTCTCATGATCATCCCGGCGTTTGTCGCTACGTTGCCAGGTCCGGGTCGAGTGTCGCGCTCGAGACCTCAAGACTTCACGTCGATCCGAAACTGTACAGCTGGTGGAAGAGCATCTACATTGAGTCACCCGTAAAAGGCGCGTCGGTCACGTTCCCTCTCTATCATTCAGACAGCGTCTTCGGAGTAATCAACATAGAGACGAAAAAGGGACTGGAACTCTTCCGAAAGATTCCAGCCCTCTGGCAAGTGCTTCCAAGTCTCGAGCGCCTGCTCTTCTATGCACTTCGGAGGCTCCAAGCTTTCGACGAAGCAACGTTGTCGGCAAGCACGCAGATGCTGTCGTCGTATGTGTCGACGCCCCGAACCAAGGCATTCACGCGACGACTTCGCATGCTCCAGAAAATGTTGTCTCTGGAAAAGGCCATACTTGTCGACGTCGACAGCCGCGTCGTCGAGGTCTTCGCAGACAGCGAAAACGAAGTAGCTCAGCTAGAAGACTCCAAAGCTGTGCCGTTACGCGATCAGTACGAGCACTGGGAATGGGACGCTGGAAGCAAACACACCAAGAACGGAAGCATTCATATCCTTCGTTTCGGCCCACACGGACCAGAGGCCAAGAGGTATCAGTACGATCCGAAGTCGGGGGCTCTCACGCGCCATCGCCCGGATCCTCAGCATTTGACCACGCTTGCCGACGCACTCGAGATCAACGCGAAGAGCGTTGCAGATGGCAATTTCCGTGAGATGGTCGTCTTACCTTTCTCGATGAAAGTCGAATCACGGGAATCTTCGACCCGACGCCATGCACTTCTTGTTCTGGTGACCGGCGGAGTGAGTCTCGACTTCGGGGAGTATCGAGTCGAGGGGCTATTCGACGTTCGGGATGCATTTAGCTCAGCTCTGACCTTGATTGACCGGCTCAGCATGCAGAAGGAGCTCTTCGCGTGGGCCAGCGTCGGCGTCGGGTCCATTCACGACGTGGTCCAGGCACTCAGCAGAGAAGCCGAGGTGCTTGGCCAATCTCCGAGCGAAACTCAGATTCAAGGAGTCATCAAGACACTCCAAGTGTTCGTCAAGCAAATGAACCTCATCGATGGACTCGTAGCGTCACCGACAACGGACGAGGCTCATGTTGTTGTCCCGCTAGATTCGTTCATTCAGGACGTCGTGGGTGAATCAGCAATGCTCGCAGGACATTCAATCGATCGCATCGACGTGGAGGCCCCGGCAAACCGCAACTTCTCCATCCGCCCAAGCGAGCGGGATCGAGTCAGCAGTGCCTTGAACAACGTCTTATCCAATGCATTCAAATACGGATCGTCGCAAGCCAACCCAGCCGTGAATGCGAGCCTCATTCAGCACGACGGCGCTCCGTTCTTGCAGATCCAGGTTGTGAACCGAGCGGCGAGGGATCGATATGAGTCCACGCTGAAGAAGGGCAAGGTCATTGTGGACAGCGTTCGCAGCGAAGATCCGGTCAACGTGTTGTATTCACTCATGCGCGACAGACTCAGAGTCTCAAAATTCGAGGGCCTCGGCATTTGGCTCACCTCTCGCGTCGTGAAAGACATGTTGGGTGGCCGCTACCACCTAGACTTCAAAGTACACCAGGAAGACCCAAGATTTCTTAACGTCAGCTGCATCGCTGAGTTTCCAGTGCTGGCCAGTGACGTCGTCGAGACCGCAACCTGATCGACACCTACGGCATGCCAGGCTGTAGCGCGCGCGTTTCGTTTGACGCTGTCCAGCTGATCGTCGGAATGAACAATCGCGCGACTAGTTCACTGTAAATCCCCACCGACACCAGTCTTGTCGGCTTCGAACTATTCCAGCAAGCCTTTGTTCCCGACCCCGCCGTCAACACCCTGGGTATGACCGTCACAAATTCGGTCCGTTTTACGGTTGGCGCGCTCTAGGTCGACCGGCTCCCTTCGAAACGGACAGCCGTCGCGGCTGCTCTGACGTTGCCAAGCACACCAAGCCAAACAGCAGATCTTGTCCGTGCACCGTTTTGGTGCTCCCCGTGAGATGGCCGTCGCCATGGCGTCCCATGACGTGCTGGTGGATTCGACCATCGTCCTGCACTGAGGCAGCGAACTCTGGGCTCGCGGTTCTCAAGGCGTCTTCCAAGCACCGGGAGCGACCCGCAAGGCGATTCTGCTGTATGACGGCGCGGCCACAATGGAGGGCGTCGGTTTGTTTGGCTTCGATGCCTCCCGTCACGAAGAAGCGACCGCGTGGTTTCTCCTCGGCGCTGCACGCCGGCGTCTACAAGGACAAGGAAACCGGCGCCGACGTCCGCATTCACTGAACGGGCTTTGCTAGCGGTCGTTGAGAAGTCGGGCGTACCAACCCGCACAACGCGCCGCTTCATCAGAAAGCTTGCCGATTCGGCCGACATCCCCGTCTACGCCTTCGTCGATTGCGATCCCTACGGGATTTCGAACATCTACCGCACGCTGAAGGTCGGCACAGGCAACGCCGCGCACCTCTCGCAGTTCTTCTGCGTCCCGAAGGCGCATTACTTGGGGGTCATGCCTCAAGACATTATCGACTTCGAGCTGCAGGACGCGACGCACAAGCTCAACGACGTGGACATCAAACGCGCGAAAGATGCGTTGAAAAACGATCCGTTCTTTCAGGCGCAGCCGAAGTGCCGGAAGGCCATTGCGCAGATGTTGAAGATGAGCGTGCGCGCCGAGCAGCAAGCGTTGGCGAAGTGGGGGCTCAACTTCGTGGTCGATGAGTACCTGCCGAAGAAGCTAAAAGACGTCGACAAGTTCTTGCCGCAGGAGGCTCCCTCATGCGCGCGGCTTTCACGCTAACTGCGTTATCGTGATCAGTCACCGAACCCCACCCTCACGCTTTTCCGGACTCATCGATCCTGCGTCTGGTCCCATCTGTCGCTATTCATGCCCTCATCGTAGCAATCGCTGCGAGGCCGTTGCTTCTGACGCATCGACTGAAGAACATGCGGGTGAGAGAAGCACCATGAAGTACGACTCGAAACTGGTTTTCTACGTCAATGGCGAGCGGCACGAGATTGACGATCCCGACCCGCGGACGCTGCTTCTGGACTACCTGCGCTCACCCGACGTCGGCTTAACTGGCGCAAAGAAAGGCTGCGGGCAGGGCGGCTGCGGCTGCTGCACGACCATGCTCTCCAATTGGGACCCGTCAACGCAGTCCGTTGTGCATCGGTCCATCAACTCGTGCATGCACCCGCTGGCTTCCATGCATGGCATGGCGTTGACGACCGTGGAAGGCACAGGGAACACGAACGTGCTCGATACCAAGGGGTGCGAGAAGGACTGCGAGTCCGACTCCGGCAAGATCGAGGTCACCGACAAGCCGTGTGCTATCGAGGGCGTCAGTCCGATCCAGTGGACGATCGCCAAGAACAACGGCTCGCAGTGTGGCTACTGCACGCCGGGTTGGGTGATGACGATGCACTCGGCCATGGCTGCACAGCCAAACAAGCGGTGGACTCCCGAAGAGATCGAGCAGCAGTTCGATGGCAACCTGTGTCGTTGCACCGGCTACCGCGCGATTTTGCAGGGCATGAAGGAGCTTTCGCCGGACTATGACCCCAAGGGCAGCATGAGCTGCATTGTCGATCCCGCGGAGCGCCCGAAGCAGAGCCACAAAATCGTGGCCACGTTCCCCGACGTGCTGAAAGAACCATCTCGCCCAGCTTCTTACGCGCGTGGCCGCTTCCGATGGACTCGCCCGGTCACACTCAAGCAACTCTACGAGGCGCGTGCGGCGGCAGCGATGGATCCCGAGTGCGACGTCAAGCTCGTCGTTGGAAACACATCGATCGGTATCTACCCGCTGTACCAAGACAACCCACATGCATTGATCGACATCTCACAGGTTCCTGAGTTGCGCGCCCGCGAAGTCACCGACGAAGCGTTGCTAGTTGGCGGCGCCGTGACGTACTCGGAGATGATCGCGTTTCTCGATGAGACTCGAACGTCGTTCCCAAAGCACCGGCAAGCCGCGTTCGATGCGCTGCACTACATGGCCGATCGCACGGCTGGACACATCATTCGCAACGCAGCGAGCTTGGCGGGCAATACGATGCTCGTGGTCAGCCACGTCGCAGAGGGTGTGCCGTTCCCGTCCGACCTGTTCACGGCATTGGCATCTCTAGACACCGTCCTGACTGTCGGCTCTCCAAACTGGGACGAACCCCGCGAGTATCCGATCCTGGACTACGCACATGACTGGGCACACACGGAGGAGCTCAAGCGCGACGCGATCATTCTCGGCTACCGCATTCCGATCCCAGGCACCGAACAGATTGCTCGCACCTACAAAGTCGCCATCCGACACGAGAACGCCCATTCGATCGCCAACGCCGGCATGCGTGTCGGATTCGACAGCGAGGGCAAGGTCAACGTCGCGGCGGTGGTCTTTGGGGGCATCGGTCCGGTTGCGTTCCACGCCGCTGGCGTGGAGCAGTACCTGCTGGGGCGCTCGTGGGACGCAGAGACACTTGGCGGTGCGATGGCGCAACTCCAACTGGATGTCAGCGCTGTCATCAAAGCCACGCTCGAGCGCATGGCGTCGGTGCCTGACGAGGGGTTCAGCAACGAGTACCGGCAGCACCTGGCAGAGAGCTATCTCTACCAGTTCTTTGTCCATGTCTTGGAGTCTCGCGACCCATCGGCCGTGCCTGCCGGCATTCGCAGGGCAGGCGAGCGCGTCATGCGGCCGGTGACCGGTGGCACCCAGAAGTACGAGAAATATCCCGGGGAGTACCCGGTCAACGAACCGTACGTCAAACTCACGGCGTTCCAGCAGGCTTGCGGCGAAGTGATGTACACCCACGACCTGCCGTTGCCGCGGGAGGGCATCGAAGGCGCCATGGTGACCAGTCCCTATGCGACCGCCCTGGCGCACTACGCGATCCCCGGCGGGGATGGCCATGCCAGTGCCAAAGATGTGGCCGACCACCTCCGGGAGCGCTTTCCGAGCTTCGTGGACTACGTCTCGTGCGGCGATATGAAGCCGGATGCCGTGTTGCAAGGCGAGGGCAATGACGAGCCGCTGCTCACGCCCATCGACACGGAAGTGCCAGGCTATCCCAAGGGCGAACTGCGCTGGTTCGGCCAACAAATCGGTCTCGTGCTGGCCAAAGATCTGGTGCGCGCCCAGTGGATAGCCAACTACGTCCAGACCGAAGTGCTTCAGTATGACGTGCCAGGCAAAGACGTCGTGACTTTCGAAGAAGCAGTCGAGAAGGACCTCGTCTTCCCCGACAGCAAGTCCGGGTTCCCAGTGCACATCTGGAAGGTCATCCGGCCGGAAAGCGAGTTCGAATGGACCAAGAAAGCGTCCACTGAAGTGAACGACGTGTTGTGTGACGTGCTCCATAACGAACACCAGTGCGGCGGACAGTTCCACTTCTATATGGAGACCCAATCTGCATTCGCCACACGCGGCGCAGACCACAAACTCAGCATCATCGCATCCACGCAGAGTCCGAACTCCGTGACTACCGGCGCACAAGCGACCGTCGGGCTGGCGCAGAACCTGGTCAACGTGAAGGTCCCACACGTCGGTGGTGGCTATGGCGGCAAGACCACGCGCTCTCCGTTCACGTCCAACATCGCCGCCCTTGCGGCGTGGAAGACCGGACGGCCCGTCAAAGTTGCGTTCACGCGCGAGGTCGACACCGCCATGGTCGGGCACAGACATCCGCTGATCAGCAAGCACTCCGTCGCAATCGGCACGGGCAAAGACGATCCGGAGAACCGCGGCAAGCTCATGGGCCTGGACGCCTCCTACTACTTCGACGGGGGCGCAACGTACGACTGCTCCTTCACGGTGATGGACTGCTTGCAGCTTCGCAGCGACTCGGCCTACATGGTGCGAAATTACCAGACCGAGGGCGAGGTCTGCCAAACGAACAAGACGAGCAACACTGCCTATCGAGCATTCGGTCTGATCCAGGCGATGCTGGCGTACGAAGACTCCATCGAGCGCGCGGCCCATCATATCGGGATGCTCGCCGAAGACGTGCGCGAGAAGAACCTCTACGCACAAGGCGACGTCACCGCATACGGACAGGAGCTTTCCTACTGCTACATGCCCGAGGTCTGGGGTTATGCACGCAAGACAACGAAGTTTGATGAGCGACTCGAAGCGGTTCGAGAGTTCAACAGCAAGAACAAGTGGATCAAGCGCGGCATCTCGCTCATGCCGCTAAAATACTGCAGCGGCTACAACCTGACCTCGCTCGAGCAGGGTGGTGCACTGATTGAAGCGTTCACAGATGGCTCTGTCCTGATTCGTCATGGCGGCGTCGAGATGGGCCAGGGCATCAAGACCAAGGTGACCCAGATCGCAGCGCTAGAGCTGAACCTGCCGGTGGCGGCCTTGCAGACCGGAGTCACAGACACCCACGTCGTACCCAATCCAGTCAGCACGGGCGCTTCGACCGGATCGGTCTTGAATGGCGGCGCAGTCAAGAAAGCCGCCAAGAAGCTCGCCAAGCGCTTGAAGAAGTACTGCAAAGCTCTGAGGAAGACGAACGGCGAGCCTTGGTGTGCGAAGAACCACATCAACTACTGGGACTTCGAAGATGGTTGGCGCCACAGCAATGGCAGTGGCGGGATGCTCTGGAACAACATCATCAAGATGGCCAACGGGGATCGCGTCAACCTGTCGAC
>CBESZZ010000067.1:0-10818 GCA_965534055.1 uncultured bacterium
GCCAACTCAGACCGTCACTTTGCGCGTTGTCGCCATCGCAGAGAACGCGCGGCTTCGGTCCGACACAGAGCTCGTGGTGTTCGGGGAGCCGCCGCCTACCGACCTACGCGTTTCGATCTATCCATACGACGCAACGCTTCAGGGACGAGTGAGCGACGCCAAGGACCGACCGGTCGTTGGTGCGAAAGTCGTCGCCCGGTTTGGTTCGAAGGGTGTCGTGACGGATGCCGAGGGCTTCTATTCGACGTCGGTTTCGTCTTCGTCGACGCAGTTTTCCTTGCAGGCCGGCGCGGCGGGGTTCGCCGTAATCCGCAAGACAGTCAAAGGGCCCACTGCAGGCGAAGTGCTCACCGTCGATCTTCAGCTGAGTCCAGCGCTGACCGTGCGCGGAATCGTTGTGGACGAAAACGACGCACCGGTTGTTGGAGCCAAAGTCGCGACGTTTTTCACTTCGTTTTTCACTTCGGTCGAAACCGGTCGCGATGGGAAGTTCGTGCTCGACTACTTGGAGCCAGGGCGAGGGGGCCATTCTCTCTACGCACGAAAGTCCGGTTTCGTGGAAGCGACCGCCAAGGTCGACAACGAGAAACTTGAAGACCTGTACCGACTTGTCTTGACGCGAGGCGTGCGATTGCAGGGACGCGTGTATGGGCCTGATCAAGCGCCGGTCCGCGGTGCGCGGATGTATCTCGGATTCAGTCCGTCGGCCTACAACCGTTTGGACGCCATCGCGAATGACGACGGCGAGTATGTGTTCCCCAACGTTCCTCCTGGCGAGCAGACGTTGGTGACGGAAGGCAACGGCATTGCGCCGGACACCCGCGTGATTCAGCTGGCCAACGACAAGCCGGTGGAGACTCTTGATCTGCACCTAGAAGCCGCCCACTTCGTCGGGGGTCAAGTCGTGGACGCAGATGGTCAACCATTGGTTGGCGTCGGTGTGCATGCGCGCACCGTGGAAGTGGACGGCGTTGGTGGGGAGTACATCGGCGAGCGGGCACGCACCGATGCGAAAGGGTTCTTTAGAGTGGAGAACCTGCCGGGGCCGACCATTGATGTGGAGTTTTACGGGGCCAACATCCTGCGTCACGTGGCAGCCGGACTCGCAGTCGACCGTGAAGACCATGTCGTGCCCCTGGAGCGTGCGGCGGGTCTCGCTGGCACGGTCCTTGATGCTGTCACCGGAGAACCGGTGCAGAAGTTTCGGGTGCGCTTCTTGAAATCCGCGGGCGGCGTGTCGGCGTCTTGGGTGCGCGAGGGTCAGAGTTTTGAATCCGAAACAGGCACGTGGAGCACCGGTTCAGAAGACCTTCGTTTAGGCGCAGAATTCGTGGTGGGGATCTACGCAGATGGTTACGGCCGGAGCGATCTCTCGATGACGGCGACTCATGACCCGAGTCCGCAGGCGAGCGTGGTGACGTTGCTTCACGGCGGGAGGATCCGTGGTCGCGTTTTGGCGGGCCACACCGGCGTTCCCATCCCAGAGGCGCGAGTGTCCGCGTTCGACGATGCCCTTCCACTGCGCGGTTACGAGGACTTCCACGGGCGAGAGATTGCGACCTCCGATGACGCAGGTTGGTTTGAGATGAAGAACCTGCCCCACGGTGAGATCTCCCTTTCCGTCGAGCATGCTGATTGGCCCAAGCAAGTGGACGGTCCGTTCACGATTGATTCTGCCACGCCGATCGAACGCACGGTGATGATGCTGCCGATGGGGCGTCTCACCGGGTCGCTCGTTGGTGTCGCTGGGCACCCGCTGGTCGGTGCTCAGATACAGCTCACAGGAGGCATCAACCACGACTCGGTCGTGACCGATGCACGGGGAAGGTTCGAGTTCGAGGACGTTGTGGGAGGGAGTTACACGCTCTTTTACCGTGCTCCAGACAAGCTTCCCCAGTTGGTGATTTTGCAGAAGGTGATCGTGACTGGCGGAGAGAACCTCGATCTGCAGTTGAAGCCGCGGGGCACCGGCGAAGTTCGTGGCGAGATGCGACTCTTCGAAGCCAAGATGCCACCTCGTTTCAACTTTTCTCTCTCCAAGCAAACGGGGGGTGAACCGCCGTTGTTCGCAGCTGCGCTCGGTGGTCGTTTCCACGTGCAGGGATTGTCCGCGGGGACCTATTCGCTCTTCGGCAACTTTCAAATCGAAGAGGGGTTTTACACCGGCAGCGCAACCGTCACGATCGCAGAGAATTCGATCGCTGATGTGGTGGTCGACCTGAAGCGCTCGAACTAGTCGACACTCTTACGTTGGCATCCGCAGAGTTCGTGACTGCGTTCACTCCTCCGAGATGTCTCCGCTAGTTCGACGCGTCGTTGTCTTTGTTCGGCTTGTTCTGCGGCAGGTCCTGGTGCGCCTGAAGTGCATGCTGCGCGCGAATGCCCACGTCGGATTCTGAATACAGAGTCTCGAGCAGCTCGGGCGTGGTCGGCAAGCACTGTAGGAGCAGGTCCGCCAGCACGCCGACAGGAATCTGATCGGAGAGTTCGGCGTGTTTGCCCGCGCGTGTGTTGATGGCCTCGACGAGGCGGGGGCGCAACGAGTCGGCTTCGCTGTTCAGGATCGGCTTCTCTTGAACGATGCGGGCCTTGGCCGTGCGATAGAGCCGGTCGTTCTCGACTTCCTCGATCGCGACGCGAGCCAGTCCGATGAGCCAGATCAAGTAGCGCCCATCCGGGAGCTTCTCGTGGCGGGCGATCTCGCCAAGACCCGCCACGGGAAGAACGTCCGGGTCGCCGGGTTGCTGGTCCTTCAGCGAAGTGGGGATGGTTGCGATGGCAATGCGCCCCGGGCCGTCGAGCGAATCGTCCATCATCTGGCGATAGCGCTCTTCGAAGATGTGCAGTGGTAGGAGCTGCTGCGGGAACAGGAAGACGCCAGGGAGCGGGAAGATCGGCACGGTCGAAGTGGCGCCTTCTGGCACACTTTCGCCGGTGTTGCCGTCCTCGGGGGGCCACGCGTCAGGAATGGGGTCGGGTCCGCTCATGGAACTTGGTGCACCGCGAATTCGGGGCGGTCGGGATCTTGGCCAAGACTGGGTGCAGCGGCCAGGCTACACCGACAACGACGTCGAAATGCGAAGTCTCGCGGCATCAGTTCCAGACCGGGCCGCGGGAGGCCCGCACTGGTGGTGACGGGGGTGAGCATGAGAAGTCACCGGAGAACCCTCGAGTTTCCGAGGTTGGTCGCTTTTCTGTCTCGAACCGCAAGGCCTGCCTCCGGTACCCTGCGCGGATGACGACGTCACTGCAGAGCTACGTATGCGGCGCCTGGCGGACAGGTTCCGGCAAGGCCCGATCCTTGCACAACCCGACCACCGAGCAGGTTCTCGCCGAGATCAAGAGCCTGGATCCCGCAAAGGACAACTTCTCGTGGGAAGGGGTTTTGGACCACGGCCGAACCCACGGTGCCGCGGCTCTTGGTGCGCTGACGTTCGCGGAGCGCGGCGCGCTGCTCAAGCAGATCTCGAAGCTGTGGCACGACGCGCGCGAGGAGCTGATCGAGATCTCGATCCGCAACGGCGGCAACACGCGCGGCGATGCGAAGTTCGATCTCGATGGCGCGACGGGAACGCTCGCCGCCTACGCCTCGATCGGCAAACGCCTCGGCGACACGAAGATCCTGCCGGATGGCGACGGAATGCAGCTTGGCCGCACGCCGCGGTTTTGGGGCCAGCATGTGCTCGTGCCGCGACCGGGAGTTGCCGTGCACATCAACGCCTACAACTTCCCCGGATGGGGCATGGGCGAGAAGATGGCCTGCAGTCTGCTCGCGGGAATGCCCGTGATCGAAAAGCCGGGGACGCCCAGCGCATTGCTCGCTTACCGCATGGCGCAGCTACTGGTGGAGTCGAAGATTCTTCCAGAAGGTGCCTTCCAGTTCATCTCCGGTTCGACGGGCAACCTGCTCGACCTGATGGGGCCGCAGGACTGTATGGCGTTCACCGGTTCTGCGGGAACTGGCTTCCAACTGCGGTCGACCGAGAACCTGCTGCGACGCGGCGTGCGCGTCAACGTTGAAGCGGACTCGCTGAACTCCGCGGTGCTCGCTCCAGACCTGGACTCGGGAGACGACGCGTATCAGGAGTTCCTGCAGAACGTCGTGACCGACATCACGCAGAAGGCAGGACAAAAGTGCACTGCCGTGCGTCGTATCCTCGTTCCTGAAGACCAGGTCGAGGACGTCGTGGAAGCACTGATTGAGCGGCTCGATGCGGTCGTTGTCGGTGATCCCGCCGATGACAATTCACGCATGGGCCCGGTGGCGAGCGAGAGCCAGTTCCGCGACGTGAAGCAGGGCATCGAGACATTGGTCGCCGCTGGCGCGCGCGTAGTGCGTGGCGGGACTGAGTCGATTCGCGACCAAGGGTGGTTCGTTGCAGCGACGCTTCTCGTTGCGTCAGACGCCACGGCGGAAGCGATTCATCGCGACGAAGTCTTTGGCCCAGCAGCAACCATCTTGCCGTACTCCGGCAAGGTTGAAGACGCGGTGGATCTCGTCAATCGCGGCGGCGGCATGCTGGTCTCAAGCATCTATTCAAACGATCGCAAGTGGACCGAAGCTTTCGTCTACGGTGCTGGTCCATGGCACGGCCGGCTCTGGCTTGGTAGCGACAAGACCGCTGGGCAGGCCTTTGCCCCGGGCATGGTGATGCCGACGATGATTCACGGTGGGCCCGGCAAAGCCGGTGCCGGTGAAGAGCTGGGAGGCCGGTTCGGGTTGTCGTTCTACATGCAGCGTGTCGCCCTGCAGGGCTACCAGGGTTTCGTTGCCCGCACCTTCGGAGCGTCGGAGTCCGAGCCCGCCACCGCAAAGAGCTAGCAAACCGGTGAACAAGTCACCGGAGCCTCGGTTAGGCACCATTCGCGAAACTCAATTCGCGAACGCCTCGCCGCTGGCACCGACTCGGCCTCGTTTCCGCAGGCCTGTCTGTGTCTCGCCGATCAATTTCTCAACGGACTGCGAAGCATGGCCAACATGAACGGGGTACTCGTCGACCAGCTTTTGGTTGACGGGGAATGGCACGCGCCCGGCGCGTTGACTTGGGATGCCGCGGGCCTGGTCGTCTACGCGGGGCCAGCGAAAGATAAGCATCGCAAGCACCTCCAGGTAATCGCGGGCACCGCAGTTCCTGGAATGCCCAACCTGCACAGCCACGCGTTTCAGCGCGTGTTTGCGGGGCGGACTGAGCACGGGAGCGAAGTCGGTCGCGATTCGTTTTGGAGCTGGCGCGAAGCGATGTATGCGTTCGCCGAGTCGCTGGACCTGGACGACGCCGAAGCCATTGCGGCGCAGTTGCAGGTGGAGATGTTGGAGGCTGGCTACACGTCGTTGGGCGAGTTCCACTACCTGCATCACGCGCCCGACGGGCGGGGGTATGAACCGAGGGCCGCGATGGCGGAGCGGTTGTTTGCTGCAGCGAAGACTTCCGGGCTGCGCATGGTGTTGCTGCCAGTGCTCTACGCCACGGGCGGAATCGAGAGCGGTAAACACACGGCGCCAAGCACGCGTCAACGCCGCTTCATCCATCGTGACGTGGATGGGTTCCTTGGTCTGGTCGAAGACTGTCGCGCGCTGGGTGCTCAAGCTGGTCGTGCTAGCGTCGGGCTTGCGCTGCACAGCCTGCGGGCGGTGACGCCCGAAATCGTGCGTGAAGTTCTCGCCGGGATGGACGGCTTGGATCCCAAAGCGCCAATTCATATCCACGCAGCGGAGCAGGTCGCTGAGGTTGAAGCTGTCGAAGCCGCGTTTGGCTCTCGGCCGGTGCGCTGGTTGTTGGACGAAGCAAAGATCGACTCGCGGTGGTGCGTGGTGCATGCCACGCATTTGTCGAACAACGAAGTCCGCGACTTGGCGCGATCTGATGCGGTGGTGGGGGTGTGTCCGACCACCGAGGCCGACCTCGGCGATGGCGTGTTCCAAGCCGTCGAGTATCTCAAGCACAAGGGTGCGTTTGGCATCGGCAGCGACAGTCACGTCGCGGTCGATCCCGCTGAGGAGCTGCGGTTGCTTGAATGGAGCCAGCGGCTCGTGCGGCAAGAGCGCAACGTGTTGCGCAACCTGTCTCGCGAGATGCCCGACTCAAGGCACGTTGGCTCCAGCCTGTGGCAGTGTGCGACGGTTGGCGGCCGACAGGCGCTAGGTGCTGGCGCCGAACCTGCACTGAGCCCGGGAGCTGCGGCGGACTTCGTTGTCCTCGACTCGACGCACCCTCGATTGATTGGTGCAGAAGGCGACGCGGTTCTTGATGCGTATGTGTTCGGCGGTGGCCCTGCTGCGGTGCGAGACGTCTTCGTTGGCGGCGAACATCTAGTGCAGGAAGGATGTCACGTGCGCCGTGACGCTGTGCGAACAGCGTTCGACGACACGCTGCGCCGCACGGCGGCTGCTCCCCCGCCCTGAGCCGCTACGTCGTCCGTTCTCCGTGGGCGCGATGTCTGCCGCGAAGGTCTGGGCCGTCGTGGGCGTGGCTCAGCAGGTCCTCCATGCCGACGAACGAGAGCGTGGCCTCGTGCGTGGATTCCAGGCGAACCTTCGGTGCGGCGCCGTGCGCCAAAGCTTCTTTCCAGCGCTCTGCACACAGGCACCACGAGTCACCCGGATTCAGGCCGGGGAATCCAAACTCGGGTCGAGGAGACGAGAGGTCGTTGCCCGCAGCCTTCGTGAAGGCGAGGAAATCCTCGGTCAAAACAACGCAGACCGTGTGGGCGCCGAGGTCCTGCGGGTTGGTGTTGCAGCACCCGTCCCGCAAGTAGCCGGTCATCGGGTCGGTGCTGCAAGGCTTCAGCGATTCGCCCAGGATGTTCTTGGCTTGCGTCATGATGGGTTGTTGCTCGGTCTGCACGTGCACCATAGGTGTGCTGGTTGCACAGTAGTGTGCCGCTCTGGACGAATTCACGGTAGCCAAGATTCCGCGACATGACCGATCCCACCTTTACCGTTTTGGAACCGCAGGTTCCGGAAGTCCCGGTTCTGCTCAGCATCCCGCACACGGGTGTCGAGGTGCCGCCGGATGTTTGGGAGGGTTTCGCGGATGGCGAACCCAAGCTGTTGCCGGACACCGACTGGCATTTGCATCGACTCTGGGACTTCGCACCAGCGCTCGGGATTCGCGTCGTGCACGCGCGATTCCATCGCTACGTCGTGGATCTGAACCGATCCACAGACCGAGCACCGCTGTATCCTGGAAGGAATGAAACCGGTCTGGTGCCTATGTCGACGTTCGCGGAGACACCGATCTACCGCAACGGCCACGAGCCGGACGAGTTCGAGGTTCACACCCGTGTCGCACGGTACTGGGAGCCATACCACGTTGAGCTCGAGTCGCAGCTTCAGAGACTGAGAGATAAGCACGGCTACGCGGTGCTCTTCGACGCGCATTCGATTCGTAGCGAGGTGCCGCGGTTCTTCGAAGGGCGCCTACCCGACTTGATGCTCGGCGATGTGAGTGGGGCATCTGCAGCTCCCGACCTCGCATCCGCCGTGCGCGAAGCCCTCCGAGGTGGGATCTTCACGGAACAGAGCAACGACCCGTTCCGTGGTGGTTTCATCACCCGGAAGTTCGGGAAGCCGGATTCAGGGATGCACGCGCTTCAACTGGAGATGTGTCATCGCCTCTACATGAACGAAGATCCACCGTTCGACTACCGGGATGACCTGGCCGCGAAAGTTCGCCCCGTGCTCGAAGCCGCCCTGCGAGCGTGCGTCGCGTGGAGCCCGTAGCGGTGGTTCGATTTCTGATTGTTCGGTGAGGGCCGAGTGGTCGAAGAGAGGTGAGACGGCGCGGCCCACCGCGCCCCCGCCATGGACCTTCCCACAATCATTGTCGGCTTCCTGTTAGGAACGATCGGCTTCAGCTTCTTCATCTACGGCAAGAAGCAAGCGCGACTGCCGCAGCTGGTGGCGGGCATTGTTCTCATGCTGTTGCCGCTTTTTACGGCTTCCGCGGTTTGGCTCGCGGCTGCCGGAGTCGGCGTACTGGGTGGGCTCGTGTTCGCCGTCAAGCGGCAGTGGTAGAGCGTGTGTAGTGCCCGCACCGCACGACCGATCAGAACGATCCGATCACGCTCTCGACGCCATCGCTGGTGATGGCGCCCAGGGTGTTCTGCCCTACGGGGTCTACGACCGCCGCGGATGTTGCGTAGAGCGGAAGACCACAAGGCACGCCTGGTGGGATGTTGAACTGTGTGGTTTGGCTTGGGCCCGTGCCGCTGAGGAATAGCCACAGATCGGTCGACGCCACGTAGAGCGAACATCCCGGCGCGCCGAACGATGCGAGCGAGGTGCCGGCGAGGTCGGGGCTCAGGCTCAGGAAGACGAAGCCAAACCGCGCGCCGCTGCCCGGAGAGGTTTCAGGGATATTCGCGACCGTGTAGGTCACCATGGTTCCTGTCGTAGGGGTCGAAACAGGCGGCGGAGCTGCACCCAGCAGGAGTGCGGGAGCGCTGGTCGCAAAGCAACCCGACCCGTAGTTCGTGTGTGCCGCAGCAACCTGGGGGACGCAATCGGTTTCGAATGCGCCCTGGCTTAGGTTCCAGTAACTGCCGGTTGGCACCGTCTCCAAACGCAGTGCGCGCACCATGTAAGTTGCGAACCCGACGGCTGGGGTTGGGTCCGAGAAACTGCTGCCAACCACGAGGGATGTCGTCAGGCGCGTGTAGGGCCCGGTCGCGTTGGCTGAACGGTAGACGTGGTAGCCGGCGACGACGTCGCTTGAAGCCGTCCACGAGAGGGTCGCAGCACTTCCCGCTGTAGCGACGGCGACCTGACTCGGCGGTGCAATGACGTGCTGGCGCAGGGTTGGATCGCCCATCAATGCCATGTGCACGCGGCGGGCGCTGTTGCCGCCGGCCACCGTGTCGTTCTGGCTTACGACGGTGCTAAAGCCCAGCGTTTCGCCCATCCCCATGGAGTGGAATGACCAGTGTGGTCGACCGCCCCAAGCGTTGCTCAGGGTCCATCCCGAACACAGCGGTGCGCGAAGGAAATTGTTGGTCGAGTCCCAGTCCCCGAAGTAACTGCCAAACAACACCGTGAACACGTTCCGGTTGGTGCTCGTGGTAAAGTTGGTGGTGTTGCCGATGCCGTTGGCGCTCGTGTAGCTGCCGCCTCCGCACCCATACGACCAGACGTAGCCGGCCCCAGACGTGGTGTTGAGCGTGGTGAAGTAGTCACCGCTCATGACGTTTGCAGCGCCAACCAACGCCGAAAAGTTCCGCCACCCGGTGGCCGCGAACGCTTCGCCGGAGAAGAAACCAAAATGGTCATCAATCACCGCGCGCTGATCGACCGTGAACACCTTGTGCCGATAGTCGTGGTCCTTGTCGAGGTAGCCCCTTAGCAGGTCGACTTCAGACGAGCCGAACGCCGGCATGTTGGCGAGATCCACGCGACCAACCGCAAGCTCCATCAGGGATGGGATCACGGACTGGTCGAACTTGCCGTCGCCCGGGATGTTGTGATTTGCGGATCGAGAGGCAGTTGTGTTGTTGATGGAAGTGTCGGTCCACGTTCCATCCATGTCGCCATAGAAGGCATCCGCTGCCCACGCTCCGACATGGTTGCCATGCCCGTCGGGGGCGATGTTGCCGGAGTAGGGGACGGGGACGTCGCCAAACAAGAATACGGCGCGGACGGCTGTCGGATCCGCGAGGTACTCGGTCCTGATGCGTGCCTTCACGCTGGGCACGGAATCGGTGGGGTCGACATCGTGTCGCAACACTTGCCAGCCATCGCCGGTGAGGTCTTCGATCAACCGATCGATACGAGTCGCAAGTGGTGCGGCCTTCGTCGAGTCGATGACGAGCACCAGCTTGCCTCGGCTCTCGATTGGTGTGGCTTCGATGCCCGCCGTGATGAACCCGCGGCCCAGTGCGCTGCCGCCGAACTTGAACACTCGGTACTCGTAGCGTTCGCCAACCGCGACTGCGGTGTCAGTCCAACCGGTCGCGGTTCCCGGCAAGGTCGTGGTCCCCGTGTAACTGATGGTGCCTGGGGCGCGGCGGCCTAGTTGGTAGCTAGTTGCCGCCGCGTTCGCGGGCCAGTTCAACGTGATGGTTGGTGGGCTGCTCGCCGCGACCGCGCTGATCTGTACCGCAGCATCGATCGGCGACTGCGCGACGGCGAGCGGGGCCGCGAGCAGGGCAAATGCGGCGTGGGTGATTCCGATGCGAAGACGACCTGAGGGCGGGGGGCGTTTCATGGACGCCAGGATAGCGAGAAACGCGGGCAGCGACCGCTGAACTAGATGTCGGATTCGGCGCGGGGCATGAACACGAGGCTCGTGTTGTTGTTCGGCATAGGAATCTTTGCAGCCAACCGCAGATCGCAGTTGCTCGCGGCGTCCACCACATCGCGGATTCTACGCACGCCGAACCTCTTGTCTCGCTCCCGCAAGCGCTCGTCGAACTCAAGGTTCGATTCCGCGTCAGTCCCGTCCCCGTGCAGGTACGGACCGTAAAGAACCAGCGTCGAGCCGTCGTGCAACGCTTTGGCTGCTCCGCGAAACAACGCTTCGGCGACGAACCAAGGCGCGATGTGCAGCACGTTGATGCAAACGACGGCGTCAGGTTGTGGCACGTCCCATGGTTCGGAGCACACGTCGAGCACGCGCGGTTCGATCACGCGCGCCCGATGCGTGGTGTCGCCAAGCTCGGCATCAACCCATGCGCGGATGCTTGGCAGAACCTTCGGATCCGCATCGGTAGGCACCCACTGCACGCCGAGCATCTGTCGGGTGAACCATGCAGCGTGCTGTCCAGTTCCCGATCCGATCTCCAGGATCGTCGCGAGCTTGGATCCTGGCAATTTCGGTGGCC
>CBESZZ010000068.1:0-10772 GCA_965534055.1 uncultured bacterium
GAGGAGGAAGAAGAGAAGCCAGAGGCACCGAGATCCGGCACTCGCAGCGCCAGCGACGGCTTCTATCTCGGCAAGGGCCAGAAGTGCAACGATGACCTGAAGGGCAAAGCGGAAGAGGACAACAACGGCGGTAGCCCGCAAAACCCACCGACCCGCAGGTTTGGCTACGTGCCCAACTCTTCCACGAAACTGCTCGCTGCGTTCCAAGCCGAAGTTCGCAACCACGCTGTGACGGTGGCCTTTGCCGCTCGCGAGACCGTGAAGTTCACGGTAATGCAAGCTGACCGCGTGGTGCTGCAAGGCACGGCGAAGCCCGGTGCGCTGGTGAAACTTGCCGACGCCCGTGGCACCATCGCCAGCCTCTACACGCTGCAGCTGACGACCAAAGACGGTCGACAGTTCGAAGCCGGAACGCTCCGCGCGACTGCGACGCGAAGCAACGTGGCTGAGCGCGCGCTCGCAGGCTTCGGTAGCGAGGGCACGCCGACGAAGCAGGCTGTCGCAAGCTTGCCGAAGAAGTAGCCCCAGAGACCCAAACGCGGTCAGGAAACCCTCCGATCCGGCGTTCGCATCGAGCCCAGCGCAAGCAGCTCCATTCTCTTCCGCATTTTCGCAACCACGAACGAGCAACCACACACATCCGGATGACCCCACGGGCCCTCCCACGACCCGCCCTAGACCGCCCATGACCCCCACTCCAAAAACCGCTCCTTACGCGTCCCAGACAGCGTGGATCTCTTTCCTCGCGAGCGTCGGCGCGATGTTCTGCCTCGTACTGGGCTCAGTACCACTGGCAGGGGCCGCGGCATCGGAAACCTACGCACTGATTCTCGGACTCTGCTGGCTTGCCGCGGCAGGAATGCGGTCTTCGAGGTGCGGCAAAGCCAGGTGGATTCCCACGATCGTCGCGGCTGCCAGCCTAGCGATCATCAATCGCACGGAGTCTGTCGCCGCAGTGCTGGTCATGACGAGCGCTTTCGTCGCTTCCGTCGCTTGGCTGATCGACGCGACAGGGAACAGGCGGCGGTTTCGGATGATTGCGCTGGGCAGCGCTCTCGTTGTGCTGATCCATACATTGCGCACCGCCGCGCATGGCATCGCCGACATCGAAGCATGGATCGCATCCGTGCTGGTCGGCTTCGCCGGCACCGCAGAGTTCAGCGCAATGGGACCCACGGCGATTGGCCTACCGGTGGCCACGGTCTTCTTCGCGTTTCTTGCGTCGCGGTTCTTGCTGGTTGAATTCCGGCCGATTCGATTCGGGCTGGGCGTGATCGGCGGTATCAGCGTGGTCGTGCTCGCCTTGGCGTTGATTCACTTGCTACCACAAAATTGGCTGCACCATGACACACTGATTCTGGCTCCTGTCGCGGTCGCCGTGGGACTGCTCGCACTGAGCGTGGCTTTGGCTTGGCGCTCGACTGCGACGCAAACTCTCACCATCGAACCAGACGCGCAGCATCCGAAACTCTTCGTGAGGGTCGCCGCCGCAACACTCTTCCTTGGCACCGTCTCCGCGCTCCTCTTCGGATCCATTCGCGAACCGCGTTCCGACGTCCGCGTGGGATTCTGCAGCCTGAATGAAGGGCGCCTCGTCGATTGGCGCGTCCCCAGTTTCGAATCCTACGGTCGCTTCTCGCTGGGATTCGCCGGCCTACTCCCCAAGGAACTCGACGCTCACGGGTTCGAAACTTCGTTGCTCCGCGAGCGGCCAAGCGATGACAACCTCGCGGACCTCGACGTCTTCGTCACCATCAACATCGATGTCGATTGGACGGTCGACGAACTGCAAGCCATTTGGCGATGGGTCGAACAGGGCGGAAAACTCCTGGTACTGGGCGATCACACCGACCTCAAGGGTTCTCGCCAAAGTCAGAACGATCTGCTGACACCGTTTGGAATCGAGTTCCGGTACGACTCTGCACTGGCTTCTCGAAGCGTTGGCTGGACTGCATCGACAACTCGTCACCCCGGCCCGTTGTCGCACCAACCTGCCGACAGGTGGGGGCTTGGTATCGGTGCCTCTCTCGAGCTCTCAGGGAATGCCCGCCCCGTCGCCACAGGAGGCTTTCACCTTTCCGACATCGGCAACGAGCTCAACGAAGCGAACGCAGACCTTGGTAACTACGCGTTCGAGCGTGGCGAAGCCATCGGCGATCTCGTCGTGATCGCAGATGCCACCTTCGGCGAGGGTCATGTCTTGGTCTTCGGCGACACGAGTCCGTTCCAAAACTCTGCGAACATCATGCGCGCCGACGATGTTGCCATCCCCACGTTTCGCTGGCTAAGCAGCGACGCGTGGTGGGATCTGGAAGGCATGCGACCCTGGCTTGAGGCTCTTGCGGGACTGGCATTGCTGTGCCTCCTCGGCACGGCGCGGCGCACCCCGAAGTTCGTCATGACTGTCGGCTGCGCAGGTGCACTGTGCGTAGTTTGGGCCGGGAGCCTGCAGGCTTCCCGCATCGCGCCGGTTCGCTCCGAGCTTCCCGTAGCGTGGGTCGATCTTTCGCACGGACCACGTCTCGACCTCTCCGACAAAGCGGCGAACGGGATCGGCGGGCTGCTTAAGAACGTGCAGCGTGCGGGCTTCACTCCACGCCTGATGGAGGACTTTGATGAAGCGCTGCTCCGCCCCGGAGACATCCTCTTCGCCATCGCACCCGTGACGCCGTATTCCGCCGCAGAGGTCGATTCGCTGCGCGATTTCGCCGACGACGGCGGCTTGATCATCACGACCGCCGGCCACCCGGATCAAGCGGGTTTATCCACGCTGCTTGAGCCCTTCGGACTGAAGACCGGCGACAACCTCGTGGGCCCCATCCCCCTTCATCGCAACGACCCCGAACGGGTCGCCATGGCGGTGGAATACGTCGAGGCGTGGGAACTAGATTTGTCGGGCTGCCCAAAGGCGACCACCACAGTCTGGGGGTCCTACCACGGCATTGCACTGGCGGCCCTGGTGCAACACGGCAAGGGCGGCTTGTTCCACGTGGGAGACACGCGGTTCTTCTCCGCGCCAAACATCGAACTACGCGATTTCGTTTCGCGCCCCAACATCGGACTTTTGCGCCGGCTCTTCCAAACCACCGGAAAAGGTGAACCCCAATGAATCCGCTGACCTGGCTCGCAGTTCTGCTGCTGTCGTTTTCGTGGCTCTTCGCCATCCCGGTATTCGCCGCAACCTCCACGCTCGCTTGGATGGCAACGGCCGGCTCAGGTGCCGCAATTTTCCTGTGGCAATTCACGCGCCACGACCGCTCGACAAGCTCCGGACTACGCGCCCTGCTGGTCTTGGCTGCAGCAATGAGTGCCCAAGGCATTCTTGTTCTCGCTTGGTTCAGGATCGGACCACACGTCCACCACGTCCCCGGACTGTCTAGCTTGCTCGCGCTGCCGCTGCGGATCCTTGGCTATCCCATCCACGTGGAAGGCGCTGTCATTCACATGACGTCGGCCGAGCACTTGGTGCCGGTCAGTGTCACCTGGGAGAAGCTCGGCTTGCTTCCGATCTCCTTGTTCGTGGCCATGGCCAGCCTGACCCTCCTTGCGCACCAACGAGAGCGGCTCGGCCGCGCACTCGGAATCCTGTTCGCGGGAAGCGCCGCCTACGTCGCGATGCGCTTTATCGCGCTGATGCTGTTCGTGGTCCAACACGACGACCCCATGTCATTAGGCGCACCGGGGACGGTGATTCCGCATCCGGTGCATTGGTTCTCCAATCCAGCCGTGCAGTTGGCGTCGTTTGTGCCGCTAGCGCTGCTGCTCAGCCTCGCCGTCCGCTGGCAGAAGGGAGCCTTCATTCCCGCACCAAACAACCTGCGGATGGCACTGGGCGGCTTGTGTGTTTTCCTCGGAGCAACGGGAGTCACGTGGCTATCCACCACGAGAGACATGGGCGAAGCCAACCAAGGCCGCGTGCTCATCGATTCATCCAAGACCCCGAACTGGGAGCGAACCGACCGCGCCTTTGACACCGAATGGTATGGCCGCGAGTCGGTCTACAACTTCGTCACCGCGAAGGACTACCTCGCAAAGCACTTCGACGTCGAGGTCAACGAAGACCAAGCGCTGGAGTCCGAACTGCTGACCGACTTCGACGTGCTCCTCGTCAAGACCCCCACTCGGCCCTTCGCTCCCACCGAGCTCGACGCCATCGTCGATTGGGTGGAACACGGCGGAGGTCTGTATCT
The DNA here is from genome assembly GCA_965534055.1 of uncultured bacterium. GTDB lineage: Bacteria > Planctomycetota > UBA1135 > UBA1135 > UBA2386 > CBESZZ01. Next base: position 4,191 of record CBESZZ010000068.1, read on the forward strand.
GCTGGGCGACCACACCGACTTGCTCGGCATGACCACGCACATGAACACCCTGAGCGAACGCTTCGGGATCCAGTTCAACCGCGATGGGTGCAACCAGCTAGACGATGGCGGTTTCGTGCACCACTGGGCGCCACGTCCATTCCGTCATCCGTTGCTCGCGCGCGTCGACGACTTCTCCTACCTGACGTCGTGCACACTGTCTGTGCCTTGGGATGCGGAGCCCGTCTTCGTCGGCACCAACACGTTCTCGGATCCCGCCGACTACTCCAAGTCATCGTTCTTCGGAAATATGATCCCCAACACCGACGACACGTTCGGAATGCACGTGCTCGGCGCGCTGGTGCATCACGGTGAGGGACGCGTCCTGGCATTCAGCGACAGCACGCTGTTCTCAACGTTCTGCGTGATGCCGGAAGACCGCCCCAACTTCGTGGTCGACTCCGTGGCGTACCTCAACCGAACCAGCAAGCCACAGAGCACGTCATGGCTTCTGCTCTCGATCACCGGCCTCGCGGTCATTCTGGGCGGGGCATGGGTCGCACGCCCATCGCGCCCCTACTTTGCGATGGCCCTCCCCACAGCACTCGGCCTTGGAATTCTTCTCGGCTGCGATGTTTCCTATGGCCAAGCAGTGGCGGCGTTCCCCGCAACGGAGCCTCACTCCGAGATGCAGACCCTGGCCTTGGTCCGCGACAACGGCAACTACTCAATGCCAGCAGCACTGGCAAGGTCTCGAACCGGGGATCTGCACGCCTATGACACCCTGTTCACGTGGACACAGCGCATCGGCTGGTTCCCCCGGGAACGCTCGTTCGAAGATTCACTGCAAGACGACGTCGTCATGTTCATTCACCCGAACGAGACCCTAGACGCGGGCCAAGCCGAAGCTCTCCATGACTATGTCTTCAGTGGAGGTCGCTTGCTGGTCATCGACACCATTCTCAACCCTGAGACTGCAGCCGACAGCATCCTTCGCCCGTTCGGACTAAGCATCGACACCACGCTTAGCTCGAACGACGAAACCCGAGCTTTGAGGCTCCCAAGCAACATCGTGCTCGGTGGCGAACCCTGCATGACCGACCCCTCAGGCAACGCGCTTGCTGCCTCGATTCAATACGGCGCGGGCTGCGTACTCGCCGTCTCCGAAGGCGCTGGCCTTAGCCGCCTTGGGTTGGGTTCACAGATGGATCAACCGAACGAAGCGACGCTTAGCCGTTTCGACGAGACGTTCACTTTGTTGCGGACGTTGCTGCCGGAACCAGCGGTTCAGAAGTAGCAGTGAGTGGAAGAACATCGGCTCATCTTCGCTCGCCACGAATCTCTGCTGGCGTCTTGCCAGTGGTGGCTTTGACCGCCTTGCGGAACGCCTTGTCGTCGCTGTAGTGGAGCCGCTTGGCAATCTCGGCAACCGTCAGGCTGCTCTCCAAAAGAAGGTCCTCGGCGAGGCCAGCACGGACTTCATTCAAGACCGTGCGAAAAGTCGCGCCTTCCTTCTGTAGCCGGCGCTGAAGAGTCCTGCGATTGATCTGGAGCGTCTCCGCAACACCTTCTATGGAATGACCGCCTGCACGGATCGCTTGCTCGACGAGCTGCCGCACGGGACTTGTTCCGGCCGGCTGGCCAGCACTCAAGTCCGTGATGAACAAGAGCTGCTCGTAAAGAAGCGGCTCATACAAGAGCGAAGTCTTCGTGAGATCTTCCGTTCGGAACGCAATCTCGTCCCGTTCGCTTTGGAAGACGCCCTTCCCACGAAGAGCGCGGGCGAAACTCTTCGTATCCTCCGGTTCCGCCCTCGCAAAGCGGGTTTCGATGGGAATACAGGACGGCCCAGACACCGCCCTTAGCGCTGATACGAAACCAGAGAAGACTCCGGCGCTCTTCCAGTTCCTGAGCACGGGCAAGTACAATGACTATCCGGCGCAGCAGAGCACCACGCATCCTGGTCGTGGGCCACACACCAAGGTCACTTCACCCGTGCGCGTGTTCTACAACGACACTCTGTCCGACTCGCTGAAAGCAGCCAACGCGGAACATCCCGTCGGCGCCGCAGCGGTGAAAGAAATGTTCACGGACGGCGGCGACCTCACGGGTTGGGCGGTGATGGTCAAGACCCAAGATCGCAGCGATGATGGGCGTGGATGGTTTTGGTACGAAGTGACGAGCAGCTCAAACGCGGAGGCGACCGTTGCCATGGGGAACGGTGTGCCTGGTTGCATGTCGTGCCACTCCTTCCGCGACCAGGACCTGATTCTCTCGGGTTACCCGCTCAAGTAGTCACAACTGACTCAACAGTCGCGGCAGGGTTGGTGACCCTAGACCGTACGAGCGTGGGATCCTCGCGACGGAGTGCTCACAGCTCTCCAACGGCGACTTCGCAATCCGCGAATCGCAATCGCTCGATACGCATCAACGTGTCGACGCCGTCACGATCGCGCCTGCGATCAACCACGATCACCTTCCCATCCTCGACGCGAACATCGTACTCGTTCTTGGCAGCACCAAAGACCGCCACGTCGACTCCCGATCCGCCGTCGATGAGATCATCGCCGCCGTGCCCACGGATGACATTGGCCGCACTGTTGCCATGCAACACGTTGCTATGGTCGTTGCCTTCGAGATTGGACGTGTTGTCGCCCGTAAGCCGAGCACGAACTAGATGCCTAGCCTTCAGCGCGTATGGCGCACTCGGGTCCGCGTTGAGCGAGAACGTGCCTTTGAACGACGCGGCGATGGAAGCATCAAACGCGAACTGCTCTGGCAGAAACTCGTGCAGCACTTCAACCCCAAGAGCATCATGCTCACGGGCCGCAGCGGGCGTTGAGTAAGAGTATTCGCCACCAAAAGACGTGCCGTTGCCGTCGGGGTCGTGTGCCCACAATCCGTACACGACATCGATCACGCTGATGATGTACTCGTGCGGGGAACTACCCTCGCGCTCCCATTCTTCGTTCGTAAACCAGCGCTTCTCGCGAATCGCTGCGCGGGTCGCTAGTTCAATCCGGGCGTGGTAGTCGGGAAGCGCCGGTTGGATGCCCGCTCCATGCACGAGATGGAAGACCTCCTCAAGCGTTGCGTCGCGAACTCGGTTCTCCATGTAGTCACGAGAACCTTCGACGACCGACTCCTCGGCGTAAAGATCTTGACCGAAGAACTCCAAGTCGCCTAGAGCTCCGCGCAGCGCGTTGTGGGCGTCTCGCTCAGTGTTGAAGTAAACCAGCGTGGCGATTCGATCGCTCATCGCATTGGCTACACCAGCCTTGTCCGAACCAAAGCGAGTCCCCGGCACATCGGCAAGATAGAAACGCATCACCTCGCGCGCTCGAACCAACATTTCGTCGGTCACGCGATCCTGGGCCAGGAAATGGATCGGCTTCCCGTTGGGAGCGACGAGTCGCGTGTACTTGACGAAGACGTCGCGCAAGACCTTCGGTGTGTGCTCGGGCAACGGCACGACTCCGTTGGCAGCGACAGAAGTGTCTATGTCGAGCACCAACCCGACTCCATCCACATCGTCAAAACTCCCAACGTCCGACTCGCGATGAGTCGATTCGGATCCCAACAGGACACGATAGCGATCCATCTCGACGGCCGTCATCCAGTGGATGCCGTCCGCGGGCGCAGCCTCGAGCGTGTACCAGTAGAACAACGCGTCGATGCCAATCTCGTCATAGAAGGAAAGATACAGTTCGTGTTGAGGGTCATCTCGCGGCACGTCAGCCCCCTGCTCCTCACCATTCCCCCATGAATGAACGCCGAACCGAGCACCTGGTCCTGCGGTGCGAGTAGCCCCCGCAAGGAAGAAGTCGGTTCCACCGGAAGCCACAACCCCACTCGATGGCACGTGAGTCGCCAAGCCGAATCGGCGAACAAGCCTCGCAGAACGGAGATTGGCTTCATCGTCCATCGATCCCGGAACATCCCGCATCACGATCGTTCGGACTTTCGGGTGTTCGAAGATGAGCTCGAGGACCCGAGCAGGCGTCGTGGGCCCGATCACGCCCGTCATCTCGGCCTTGCTGCCGTCCACTGCGAAGTGAGCGCCATCGAGATCTGTCGCGAACCACTTCGCCAGCTCCGATCGAACGATGTTTCCATCATTGTTCGCATCGCAAGATGAGTACTCCTCCCGCACGTCGGGTGGACAGTCAGCCAGGAGGATGGCGCCATCACCGTCTTCGTCAAGATCGGCAAAGATCGATTCAACCTCGGAGGCAATCATCACTTCTAGCCCGTCGATCTCTACGGCAGCCAACTCTTCGATGTCGACGAGAGCATTCCCATCGATATCAGCGCGTCGGAACGCGGCACGCAGCTCGGCTGGGCATTCATCGATGCTGACACGGCGATCGTTGTCAGCATCCAACTCACGGAGCAGCTGCTCACGCTCGATTTCCCCTTCGCGAGCTTGCTCTGTCAGAAGGTCAGAAAACTCACTAGCCGAGAGGGAGTCATCCTCATCTCGATCCGCAAGGGCAACCAGACGCGCCCAACCGTCCATTCCCTCGTAAGTGCTGACGCGACCATCCGAGTCGCTATCGAGCAAGCGAAGCACTTGTTCAGTTGCGTCGGTAGGGGAGATGTCCTCGACCGTCGCATCGGGAGTGGCGCAAGCCGCAATGAACCCACACGCGAGTCCAGACAGACCAAGCAGCTTTCGCCGGGGTCCAGTATTCACTTTTTGGAAGATCATGACGCAGTTCGTAATTCAGGGGTCGAGGCGGCTAGTCGACGAGCGTCAAGGACACCGCGTTGCTCGCGAAGCCAAGAATCGTCGCAGGATCAAGAGTCAAAGCTACGTGGTAGAAGGACAACCCGAGCGCGCTTGAACTCAAGCCGGCGGGAACCGAGAAGGTCGCGTTCGCGCGACCAAGCGGGCTGAGCTGCCCCATGAAGCCCGTCATCCATGGACTGAACGGCGTAACCGACGTGTACCAATCGGGCACCAATGGAATCAGCAACCCAGCGAACCGAACACCAGGATTCGTCCCCGTGACACTGCCGAGAATGGCGTACGTTGCCCCGGCGTTAGCTACTCCGGCTTCCAGAGTGATCTGCTGCGCGCCTCCCATCGGAACGCGGACACTGCTTCGGTCCACGGCCAGGGACGCCAACTGAACACGACGATCCGAGAACGCAAGCCACTCCACGGCGTCAAGTGCATCCGTCCCGTCTCTTCCGGAAACGGTGTCCGTCACCACGGTAGTCGACGGAGTGGTCGTCACTTGGTATTCCGATCGGGCTCCTTTGAACACAACCGTATCGACACCAGCAGCCCCACTGATCGTGTTGCTTGCCGAGTTCCCAGCGAGGCGGTTGTCGAAACTGTTGCCGATGATACTGGACGGCTGCGCGCCACTGAGTCCGATGGTGGTCAAGTGCTGCGACTTCAACGTGTAGGGAACGGCGGGGTCGTGCTGCATGCGAAACGCACCATTGGACGCAGCAGAGACCGTCAGCGAGGCTTCGAAGTGTTGCGGTAGAAACTTCAGCATCGTCGCCACACCTGCTGGATCACCGAGACTCACTCCGGCCCGAGTGTTGAAGCGGTATTCGCCGCCGAACGACGTACCGCTTCGGTCGTGCTCCCAGAATCCGTAGTACACATCAATCACACTGATGATGTACTCGAAAGGATTGTCAGCGACCGGAAGGCCGCCCGGAGGGGTCCAATTGCTTGCTGCGATTGCAGCATTGGTTGCGGCGGTAATCTCTGCGTGAAACGCTGGCAACGCTGGCTGAATCCCGGCCCCGTGCACCAGATGAAAGACTTCTTCAAGCGTCGCGTCACGGGTGCTGTTCGTCGAGTAGGCAATGCTGCCTTCCACGACGGATTCGGACGCATACAGGTCCTGAGCGAAGAATTGGGCATTGCCCAGTGGTCCGGCCAGCGCGGTCTGCGCGGCCTGCTGGGTGTTGAAATAGACGAGTGCTGCATCGCTGTTCGCCATCGTGTTGGCGACGATCGTCTTGTCAGCGCCATACTGCGTTCCCGGGACGTCGGTCAGGTAGAAGCGCATCACCTCCCGCGCACGGGCGCCCATCTCGTTGGTCACTTGATTCTGCAGCAGAAAGTGAATCGCCCGCCCGTTGGGTGCCGTGATCTTGGTGTACCGATCGAACACGTTCCTGAACACCGGATGCACAAACGTAGGTAGGGTCACGACGCCGTCGGGAGAGGTCGAGATGTCGATGTTTTGCGGCAACACCTGCGCAATAGCCTGCGGCGCAACGCCCGCAAACGCGGACGCGAAGAGGAGAGCTAGGGGGAACGCGTGGAGTGGTCGATTCATGAAAGGCCTTCTTTGTTTTCTGATCATGGGTTCTCAATTGCTTGGACGATCGTTGATAGCTCGATGCGATCGGGTGGGTGCATGAGAAGCCGTTCATGAAGGTTTTCTCATGCCCTGCGTCCAGACCCGACTCACGCGATCGCAGTCACAGATTGTCGCCGTGACGGCCGTCGCTCAGCCCAAAACATGCGCGATGCCCGATCCCATCGTGCTCATGTTCATGTTCATGTGCGTGGCCGCCCAGGCGCTCTAGCCCTTTCCTGTCACGCACATAGATTCGCCTTTCGGGCGC
>CBESZZ010000069.1:0-10719 GCA_965534055.1 uncultured bacterium
GAAGAAGCCAATCTCAACATCCGCGCGCATTTCACGGAGAAGCGCTGGGACGAGCATGAGGTGGAAGTCGTGAATCCACACCCGTGCGTTCTTTGGTGCATTGTTCGCGATCTCTCGGGCAAACAGCTCATTGACCTGCCTGTATGACACCCACGATTCTTCACCCAGCTCCAACGCATTGGTGAAGTAATGGAAGAGCGGCCACAGCGCGGCGTTGCAAAAATTTGCGTAGTAGAGATGCTCCTGCTCCGCGGAAAGGAAGACAGGTCGAAGTCCGTCTTCGCGCAATTTCGCGGTCACAGACTCCCTTTGCCCCTCAGGAACGACTGTGCCGGGCCACCCAAACCACTCCAGGTTCTCAATGTCGAGCCCGTCCATGGCGGACACCAGACCCCCTGAGCTCTTGCGCAGGGAGAACCTCTCGTCCCCGAGATCGACACTCACGGGGAGGCGGTTGCTCACGACCACCAGCGGCCGTTCGCTGGGGTTGGGAGAGTCGACGGTCGGCAGCATGCGAGGAATATCCATGGGGGAAAGCGCGGGGAAGCTCAGCTCTTCCCCTGCTATCGGCCGAAGAGAGGCTTGCTCATGAATCTTGGTATCCTTGGAAATTGCTCTTACAGCGCCCTCGTCCAGGACGGCGCTGTCCGCTGGCTGTGCTGGCCCCGTATGGACAGCAGCTTCGTCTTTGGCGATCTGCTCGATGGCCAGAAGGGGGGTGAGTTTTCGGTGACCGCCGAGGGCCTGCAGTCCGTGCGGCAGGAGTACCTGCCGAACACGAACGTGATTCGGACGGTGTTCGAAGCCGAGAGCGGTTCGTTTGAGTTGCTGGACTTCGCGCCTCGGTTCGGGCTCTACGGCCGGTACTACAAGCCGTCCATGCTCGTGCGGATCCTGCGACCGCTGACCGGTGAGCCGCTCGTGCGCGTGCGTTGCCGGCCGGTGTACGACTACGGCACCACGGAGTTCACTTCGTCGCCCGAGAGCAACCACATCGAGTACCTCGGGTTGCCCCACGCGCTGCGCTTGACCACCAACCTGTCGCTAACCCGCGTTCAGGAGGGTCGACCGTTCTTGCTGACCGGCGAGCGTCACATGGTGATGACTTGGGGGCAGCCGCTGGAGCAAGCGCTGGAACAAACCGCCAAGGACTTCTTGGAGCGAACGGTGAACTACTGGCACCGGTGGGTCAAAAAGATGCGGGTGCCACGCGACTACCAGGAGCCAGTGATTCGATCGGCTCTGGTGTTGAAGCTTCACCAGTACGAGGACACTGGCGCTCTGTTGGCGGCAACGACCACGAGTCTGCCCGAGCATCCTGGATCAGGACGCAACTGGGACTATCGCTACTGCTGGTTGCGCGACAGTTACTTCACGTTGAACGCTCTGGAACGCCTCGGTCAATCCGAGGAGATGGAACGCTTCCTGGAATACCTGCGCAACATCTGTGCAGTGGGCGATGACGACCTCACTCTCCAGCCGTTGTATGGCATCAATGGAGAAACCCAACTGACCGAGCAGATCCTCGACCACCTTGAGGGCTACAACGGTGATGGTCCTGTGCGCGTCGGCAATCAAGCCTACGAACACGTGCAGAACGACGCGTATGGCGAGATGATCTTGGCTATTAGCCGCATCTTGCTCGATACGCGGTTCCGCGATGCGGAAGGCTTGCATGGCACCCTAGAGATGGTTCGGGGGCTTCTGCGTCAAATCGAACAACGACTAGAAGAACCGGATGCGGGCTTGTGGGAGTTGCGAAACAAGCAGCAGGTGCACGCCTTCACGTTGTTGGCCCACTGGGCCGGGGCGCAGCGTGCTGTGGAAATCGCGCAGGCGCGAGGAGATCAGCTGCTCGAAGACCGCGCGACGCTCATTGCGGCGCGGGCGCGGCATTTGTTGGAGACTCGCTGTTGGGACAAGGATCGCGGGGTGCTGACCCAAGCGGCCGATGGCAAGAACCTCGACGCGTCGATGTTGCTGGCTCTGCACTTTGGGTTCTTTGCGCCGGACGACCCCCGGGCCAAGACCCACGTCGACGCGATCCGTGCCGAGTTGTCTGTCGATGGCGGCATGCTCAAGCGCTACGACTGTGAAGACGACTTCGGACTGCAGAAGGCTGCCTTCACGGTGTGTTCGTTCTGGCTTGTTGAGGCGCTAGCGATCGTCGGACGCAAAGAAGAAGCTCGTGAGATGTTCGAGCGGTTGCTCAAATTGTCCAACGATCTAGGCATCTTCAGCGAAGACATCCTGCCGGCGACCGGTGAGCAGAGCGGCAACTTCCCGCAGACGTACAGCCACGTTGGGTTGATCAACGCCGCGTTCCGTTTGTCGCGCAGCTGGGACTAGCTCTCCGCGCGCAGAGCCGGATCTAGTCTTCGGTCTGGCGTCGTCCTCGAACTCTAGGAGGCCGACGGCCTCGTCGTCGTGCCGATGCCTGCTCAATTCTCGCGCGTCTCGTTCTTCGCAGATCGGCGGTGATCGGTCTGAAGCAATCGCGAGCGTTGCGCGATGATGTGATCAAGGGGGCTAGTCTTGACCGCGAGGAACTGCTCGCGCAGTTCCCATGAGACTCACGACAAGAAGTCTCGTAGCAGCGTCATTCGATGTTTGGGGGGAATTGGGGAAGACGGCCTGTGAGTCAAGTTGCTCGTCCTCAGAGCAGGTTTGTGCGATGCGATACAGCTCCGTTTGCGTCGCAACGGAGGTCGGCTGTTGGACGCGTGCGCTTCCTAGCGAATCGCCGTGAAATGTGAGTTCGTGTAGGCTTGACACCATGACTCATTCGCTGCTGGGAATCACCCTGGGCCTGATGACTTTTGCCGTCGTGAACGGGCAGCAACCCGTTGTCGAGCTGCTTGCGGACATCAACCAATCTCCTGGAGTTGATCCTGGAAGTGATCCCGGCCCACCCGTCGTTGTGGGGTCGGACGTTTACTTCACCGCGCCGTCGACCGCATCAGGGGATGGGATTTGGGTGAGTCGTAGTTCGGGAGCACCGACGCTAGTCACTAGCCTGATCCAATCACAGTTCCCCATCCGTCGAAACCTCTATGGCGCGTTGGGGAAGGTCTTCTATTTCTTCGACCAACGTGGGTTGCACGTTCTTGATCCCGCAACCGGACTCTCCACTAGGCTGGGAACCGGCCTTGCACATGACGACTACAAGATTGTTGGAGTCGGCAATCAAGTGATGTGCTTCTGCTATAGCGGTGGTAGCGGTTGGGGTGTTTGGCGAAGTGACGGAACTCCATCGGGAACGCGCCTGCTGCCCGTCTTGCCGGGTGTTGCGATGGTTCCGATGGCCTTGGTCCCTGTAGGCAACGAGATGTTTGTCCTCTCGCAATCCTCAGGGGGATTTCAGCAGCTCTTCACGAGAACCGACGGCACAGCGGGGGGAACGATTACTTTCCTTGCAGTTCCAACGTCTCAGCTCGAGGTCATCGAAGATCGGTACGCTGCCGCGGGCAATGTGATGCTGTTCGCTGGGCGAGACGGCTCGCAGGTGACGGAGCTTTGGCGGACGGATGGGACGTCTGCGGGGACACTGAAGGTTCCGAGTGCCCTGTCGATCATCGATCCGGACGGATTCGTTCCCATCGGCAACGAAGTGGTCTTCAGCGCCGTGGATGCGAATACTTCGAGAGTTGGGGTTTACGTTTCCGATGGAACGGGGCCGGGGACCCGCCGCGTTTCCAACGCCTCTCAGGACGTGCGCGGCGCCCAGTTCGTGGAATGTGGCGGCGAGATCTACTTCTTGAACGTGGCCACCGCGGGATCCCCAGGGTTGTTCGCAACGGACGGTGTGGGAACTCGACTGGTGCTTGGCTATTCGGTCCCAGCGGGTCGTGTGTTGCCCGACCCCCACCTGGTTGTTGCAGGGTCGAGCTTGTTGTTCTCGCGGTTGGGAACAGGTGCAAACGCGGGGCTCGAGCTTTGGCGGTCCGACGGAACCACGGCGGGAACGGTTCACGCGGCGGATCTGCCTGGAACCACGACCGCGCCAGGAATCCGCGAGATGGTTGGAGTCGGGAGTAGCGTCTACCTGAGCTACGACGATGGACAGATCGGCTCAGAGCCTTGGGCAAGCGACGGCACGAACTCCGGTACTGGCTCCCTAGCGAACCTGTTGCTCCCCAGTACCAACGCGGGCAGCGATCCGAGGTCCTACGTGGATGTCGGGGCGCTGGCGTGGTTCTCGGCAGACGACGGCGCGGGGCGAGACTTGTGGTCTACCGACGCGACTTCTGCCGGCACGCAGAAGCGAGCTGGATTGGCCGCCGCGAATAGCACGCCGGATCCCGTGGCCGAGGTCGGCAACAAGCTGGTGTTCTCCGCTGGATCTAACCCATCTGCCCGTCAGCTTTTCTCCACCGATGGAACCGTGGCGGGAACACAAACACTGGCAGGTGGTCAGCCAATTGAACCCGAGTGGACGTTCGAGGATGGAGCGTTGCTCGTCTTCACGACGACATCCGCGGGTATCGACCTTTGGCGCATGGACACCCTGGGTGAACAGCGGCTCGGTACCTTCGCGGGCGCGAGTGCGCCTTCCCGCCCGATTCCGTTGGGCAACGACGTCCTGTTCGGTGCGGACTCCGCCGTCTCAGGGCGCGAGCTTTGGTCACTTCGCCTTGGTGGTCCCGTCGTCGATCTCGTTTCAGGCTCGACGGGAAGTGGCGCGGGAGACGACTTCTTGCTTCGGTTTAAGGATCGAGTGTACTTCGATGCGGACGACGGGATCGTTGGCAGGGAGTTGTGGTCTACGGACGGCACAGCGAGCGGTACCCAGCTGGAGGCGGACATGATGCCGGGACCTCAGTCCAGCAATCCCAAATGGCCTGTTGACATCACGACTCTTCTGAGCTTCGTGGCCACGACGGGCTCGGGTGAAGAGCTTTGGTTCACGGATGGCACGCCCACTGGGTTGTGGGAAGTGGACATCAATCCTGGCCCAGGCAGCAGTGGGCTGAGCGAGCTGGTGGCGACAGAACGCACGGTGTTTGCCGTGCCTCGTGTCGGCGGAGCATTTCTGTTCGCCTACTCTTCGCACCTCGGACTCACCACGGTCTATCCCAACAACCCGGGAGTCGTGGCCATGGCTCAAGTGACGCAGAATCTCACGATGCTCGCAACGAGCCTAGGCAGGGAGGTATCGGTCACTGATGGGACGCAGGGAGGGACGATCAACCTCGGCTCCTTTGGGCCGTATTTCGAGAGGTCAGCTGACATCGCTGGTGCCCACGCAGGGCCATCTGGGAAATTGTTGTTCGCTGCGAATACGGGCAGCATTGGGTTGGAGCCGTTTGTTGTCGCAGCTCGACCTTCGGCAATCACCCGGGGTTTTGGTTGTTCAAACCGCGGGATTGCGCGCCTGATTTCGGATCCGCCCCGCAGAAACGCTTCCATGCGTATCGAACTAGCCCGCGCCACACCGGGCGACGCCGGCCTGGTCTTGATTGGGTCCCCGGGGCGTCAAGTTTTCGGTTTGGGATGCGTCGTTTCGTTGTCACTCGCTGCGCCCTCTATTTGGTTGCCAGTGAGTGTGGGCGTTGACGGCACCGCATCTGCGTCACTGGCAATACCCGACGCAAATTTTGCGGGTGTTGTGCTTTCCATGCAGGCGGTGCTTGGCCCTGGAGGCATCGCAGGCGGTGGCCCGGCTCTTGGCTACGACCTGACTAACGCGGTCCAGCTGGTTTTCTAGCGCGAAGAGCTACTTACGCGTGCCGCGCTTCGTGCCGAGGTCGAGTGTCGCGTCGCGGTTGAGTTCGACTACGATGTCGTCGAACGCCCAGTCTTTGTGGTTGATCATGATCTTGAATGCGTCGGGCGGAAGTGGTCCGCACTCGAATCTCCCGTCGGCGCCTGTGATCGTTTCTTGGTGCTCGATGAACACGCGGCGACCGCGTTGGTAGAGGTTGATCTCCACCGCTGCCAGCGGCGTATTCGTCGCATCGACGAGCCGCCCGCGGAAGCGGGCCGTGGCTCGTCGGTCGGACGGAACGACGAATTGTCGTTCGGATGCCGCAGCGTCCGAGGCGGGGACCCCCTCGAACCGCATGACCTCAGGCGTGAACCCCCAGCTCTCGCGCACGATCACTAGGTTGTCGATGAGCTTGCAGCCAGCGACTGCAAAGCGTCCTTGGTCATCGGTCTTGGTATAGTGGTTCGCGCCCGGGATCGTGAGCCACCAGTCGATCAATGGATTACCCTCCGGATCGGTCAGCACGCCGAGAATTCGATTGCCCCGATGCACGGTGACTTCCCAATCCAAGGCTTCGCCTGCCATCACCGTGAGTTCGTGGTGAGATTGGGTGTATCCCTTGGCTTGCACACTGACGTGGATGTCGCCAGGTGGGAGGTCGTCTAGTTGGAACGTGCCGTCAGGCATGGACTCCGCGACGTCGTCCTGAGCCACCGGGACTCTGTCGACCGAGATCTCTGCGTCCTGAACTGGCTTGCCGTCTACATCGCGCACGAAGCCGCGGAGTGTGGCTCCAGGGTGCAGGACTACGAGCACTTCATGGACTCCGTTGGGCAAGAGATCGAGAGTTTCGACGTGTGCAGCGAAGCCAGCTCGGTAGATGGTCAGCTGGCTACTTTCCACGAGCGCCGCTTCGACAAGGAATCGACCGTCGGCGTCGGTTGTGCGTAGGTCTGGTGGGGGTGCTGCCCATCTCTGGCCGTCCTCCTCGTAGCGGAGCGGACCGAACAGATTGCCGAGCTGCACCCATGCGTTCGCAACCGCTTCGCCTGTCGCGTCGACGACCTGTCCGCGCACCGAGCAGACCTTGGGCGAGAGCTTGAGCATGACGCGGTCCGGGTTGGTGACACCGAATCGTTTCGACTCCAGCACCAAGGAGTCTGAGATGCCCAAGTGCTCGTGACGTGCCCGTAGGAGCGTGAATCCGAGGCTCATGCGAATCCGGAAGTTCCCGTGGCCGTCGCAACGACCCATGGAGTCGCTCCATTGCGGGGCGACGCCGGCCTGCGAGAGGACGAGCTCTGCAAACGGCGCCGGCCCACCGGCAGCGTCGACCACGTTGCCTTGAACCTCGACCCAGCCTTTGAGTGCGAACCTCTGTTCGGTGTTCTCGCCTGCTTCTAGCTGCAGAACCGAGGAGTTGTTGCCCGGCAACCGCACGACGTATTGGTCGGCGTCGAGATCGGAAACAGTCGCGCGTCCCTCCGCGTCGGTTTGCGTCACGACTCCGGTCGAACGTCGTTTGTAGACGTGCACCGGAATTCCCTTCGCAGGTTTCGACGTCTCGGCCCATCGAACTTGCACGGTCACCGATGCCTTTTCGTCGGGAGCCCCTTTTGCGGAAGGCTGAGTGGTACGGGGTTCCTCGGTCGGGTTCGCTGAGGCTGCCAGTTCACGCTGCTGTGAAGTTGGATCTGGCGCGTTGGCCGGTGCTTGCCCAGCCGCAGCGGACGGTGCTGTTTGGGGCTTGGGTTGCGCGCTCTGGTCCCCGCTCCAAGGCGCGAGAGTTGCCACGGTGCCAAGTAGCAGGATGGAGAATGCGGCGATGACCACATGTTTTGTTTTCACGGCAGCCATCCAACTGAGCCAGGGAAGCAGCAAAGCTGCGAACTCTCCACGGCGTTCGCCGGGAGGTGATTTGCGCAGGCCAATTGCTATGCGGATTCTCGCGAGAGCACGCCGTTGCCGCGTTCGGACGGTTTCTTCTGGTACGCCCATCGCGTGCGCGACGGCAGCGATCGGCATGTCTTGCATCACGCGCATCCACACGGTGTCGCGATACTTCGGCGGAAGCGCCAACACCGCGGCCACGGCGCGTTGCTGCAGTTCAGCGGTTTCCGCCAAGTCGGCGGGCGTGGTTACCGGTTCGGGTGACTGCAGCTGTGCCTGATGTTTGCGCTCTCGGGCTTTGCCCCGAATCGAAGAGATCGCAAGGTTTCGACCAACCACTCGGAACCAGGAGCGGCCTAGCTTCGCGGGCGATCTGGACAGCGCGGCTACTGCGAGATCCTGCGCTAGGTCCGGCGCTTCGTCTGCACCGACTAGATGCCGGGTCAACTGATGCAGCCACGTTGGGTCGGCAAGCAGCTGTTCGGGCGTCGGATCAAGAGCCATGGGTCGCATAGAGTCGCAGCGCCAGCACAGTCGGGTTCAACTAATCTGTCGATCAGTCTGGATAGGCCATGAATCACAACGTCAAGCGAGTCCTCCGCAACGTGACCGGCTTTGCGTTGATCCTGCTGGGGATCGTTGGGCTGGTGCTGCCGATCTTGCAGGGGATCCTGTTCATTGTCCTGGGGCTCGGGCTCATCGATATTCTGGCGAAACGGCGCCTGCACCGATGGCTGTCGGGCAAGAGCAGGCTGTATCGCTGGGTGGCGTTGCAGCACCACCGGGCGAAGCGAAAGTTCAGTGGTTGCGCCAAACGCGATGCTCCGAAAGGTGCCCCGAGCGATGAAGCCGCCGTGTCGAAGTCCGAGGCCGAGTCCAAACCCGGCGATCTCATGGCAGACACGGCGACGACGCCGCCCAACCGCTGCTGACCCGAAACGCCCGGCAGATGTCATATCCTTGCAGGTGTCTTGACCGTCGTTCGGCGGGCGCGGACTCTGCACCGATCGATGCGCTCCCTGCTCCTCTACTTGCTTGCTGCTGCTGCCGTCGTCGCAGGAGTCCGGTTCGGGTTTCCGCAGTGGTTCGTCGGAGAAGCTGAACTCACCGACGACGCGCCCTCCCGTGGCGGGCCACCTCCGGTGGTTGTTTCACGGGTCGTTCTTGGACCGATGCAAGACGCATTGGAAGCACTCGGCACTGTGCGCGCCAACGAGTCCGTGATGCTCACGGCACCTCGTGCGGATCGCGTGGTGGCGATTCATTTTGAAGACGGCCAGTCCGTGCAGAAGGGTGACCTGCTGGTCGAGCTCCATGCGGATGAAGAGACCGCGGAGCTGGCCGAGACGGAGGCATTGCTGGCTGAACGGCGCACGGCCTACGAGCGGCGCACGGATCTGTTCAACAAGGGTGTCGATAGCCAAGGGCAACTGGATACAGCGAAGTCCCTGCTCGCGGCGGCAGAAGCTCGTGCGGAACGCTTGAGATCTGCAATTGCCGACCACCGGGTGGTGGCGCCTTTCGCTGGGGTCTTGGGATTGCGGCGAATCAGCCTCGGCGCTTACGTCCAGTCGAGCACGGTTCTGACAACGCTCGACGATTTGGCCACCGTGAAGCTGGACTTCACGATTCCGGAGGCGTGGATCCAGCAGGTTCGCAAAGGCATGCAGGTAACGGCGCGTTCGGACGTGTGGCCCGATAGATCGTTTGTCGGTCCGGTCACGGTGCTCGACACGCGTTTGGATCCGGCGACTCGATCGATGACGGTGCGGTCACGACTCGCCAACGATGAACTGTTGCTGCGACCCGGGATGCTGCTGAAGGTGAAGATCGATCGCGGCGCGGATCCGGTGGTGCACGTCGCGGAAGAAGCCGTGGAGCCCGTAGGCCGCGAACACTTCGTGTATCGGATAGACGAAGAGAGCAAGGTTCGCCGGATTCCGATCGAGATCGGCCGCCGCATTGCCGGCATCGTTGAAGTTCGCTCCGGGCTGGAGCCGGGTGATGCGGTTGTCGTGGAGGGAATCGTGCGCTTGCGCGACGGAATCACCGTCCAGGTTGTGAGCGAACGAGAGCGCCCATGACCAAGAGCTCAATCCTCGCACCGCAAATCCCAGGGCCCATGGACGGCTTGACCGGACGCGCGTCATGATTCTCTCAGACATCTCGGTGAAGCGGCCAGTGCTCGCCGTCGTGCTGAGCCTGGTCATCATTGTCTTGGGTCTGGTGGGGGCGTCGCGACTTGGCGTGCGCGAAGTGCCGGACATCGATCCGCCGACCGTAAGCATCAACACCGGCTATCCGGGCGCGGCGGCGTCGATCGTGGAGACCCGCGTGACGCAGGTTCTCGAAGACGCGATCAGCGGTGTGGAAGGCGTCAAGACGGTGCAGTCGTCTACCAGCGATGGTCGGTCGACGATCGACGTCGAGTTCGTTCTAGAGCGCAACATCGAAGGCGCGGCCAACGATCTTCGCGATCGAGTGTCACGCGTCCTGGATGATCTGCCTGACGAAGTCGAACCGCCGGAGATCATCAAGGTCGAATCGAACAGCGACGCGGTCTATTGGCTCAACCTCGCCAGTCCGGTACGCACATCGATGGAGCTCACGGACTACGCCGAGCGGGTGCTCGTAGATCCGTTGTCCAACGTGTCCGGAGTCGCGCAGGTGCGTCTTGGCGGTGGTAGCCGCTACTCCATGCGGATCTGGTTGGATCGGCAGGCGATGGCAGCCACCGGAATCACCGCGGGTGACATCGAGACCGCGCTTCGCAGCGAGAACCTGGAGCTTCCGGCGGGTCGTGTCGAGTCCAAGTCGCGTGAGTTCACGGTGCGCGTGCGTCGAGCCTACAAAACCCCGGCAGACTTCGAGCAGCTGACCGTGGGGCGAGGCCGGGACGGCCACCTCGTGCGGTTGCGTGATGTTGCAGAGGTCGCCCTGGGCCCAAGCGATGACCGCACCAGCTTCCGGCGCAATGGGGAAGACATGGTGGGGTTGGGCATCGTGCGGCAGGCAAAAGCCAACACGCTCGACGTCGTCCGGGCGGTCAAGGCGCGCGTCGAGCTGCTCAACGCTTCGCTGCCCGCAGACATGCACCTCTACCCGAGTGCGGATTCTTCGAT
>CBESZZ010000070.1:0-10718 GCA_965534055.1 uncultured bacterium
TGGCGGACGCTTTGGTCCAAAGCCGCGGCGGTCCGGCCAACTGGAACTACGACGCGGAGCTTGACGACGGTTGGGCGGTTCATGCTCCAGTCGGGGAGTTTCGCGCGAACCCAATGGGTTTGCATGACGTGCACGGAAACGTGTGGGAATGGACCGGAGCGACGCTCACTTCGGGGTTTGCGACGTGTTTGGGCGGCAGTTTCGAAGTTGGCGGGATGTACTCGTCCATGGGAGTCCATAACCGGCAATTGCCGGGCACCCGGATGCACGACGCGGGAGTTCGACCCATGCGCGCGGTTCGCGATCGCTGAAGCGCTCTAGGAGGTGTGTTCCGGGTAATTCGGACGGGTTGCACAACTCGCCGATGGCACGTGACATGTGCGTTCCTGGCTCCAAAGCTGCGATCGATGCGGCCCCGCGCACCGGTCCCATGGCCTGAACCCACTGCAGTCGATGCGATTGTCTGTGGGCGATGGGCCACCTTCCCGTTCTTACTCGCATGCGACACCCTTCGTTGTTCTTGACCGTTCTGTCGGTCGCCTTCTCCTCTTTCTGTGTCAGCACCGTTGCTGCACAAACACCATCCAACATCCTGGTGATCATCGCGGATGACCTGGGCGTGGATCAGGTCGGTGTCTATGGCGAAGGGACCTCACCGGCGCCGACGCCAATCATCGATGGTTTGGCGAGTTCGGGAGTTCTATTCCGCAACGCTTGGGCGAACCCGACGTGTTCTCCCACCCGTTCGTGCATCATGACGGGTCGATACGGATACCGGACCGGGGTTGGTCAAGTGGGTGTGCGGCTCGACCTCGCAGAGACATCGTTGCCCGAGCTGCTGGACGCGGGTGCATCGGGATACAGCCACGCCTGGATTGGCAAGTGGCACCTGGCCGGAAATGGGGGCGCAATCAACGGAGGGAATCCTACCGACACGGGTTGGTCGCACTTCGCTGGCATGCTCATCGGCGTCACCGGGAACCAGACCTACTTCAACTGGCAGCGCACCGAGAACGGCCAGACTGCGGTCAACACGAACTACGCGACGACCCAGAAAGTCGATGACGCGTTGTCTTGGATTGGTGGGCAGACGACACCGTGGGTTTGTGTGGTGGCGTTCTTTGCACCTCACGCGCCGTTCCATGCTCCACCGAGCAACCTGCACACGCAGAACCTCGGGGGCCTCAATCCAAACACCACACCGATCCCGTTCTACAAGGCCGCGGTGGAAGCGGTGGACACCGAGACGGGGCGCCTTCTGGCAGGGCTTGGAGCGCAGCGGAGCAACACGCACGTGTTGTTCCTCGGCGACAACGGCACGCCTCGCCAAGTCACGGAGGCACCGTTCACGCGCAACCACGCGAAGGGCACGCCCTACGAGGGCGGTGCTGGAGTGCCGATGATCTACTCGGGTCCCGCTGCGGTTTCTCCGGGAAGGGAAGTTGCATCGGTCGTCCACGCGGTCGACGTATTTGCGACGGTTGCAGAACTCGCGGACGTGTCGGAGCGGCCGTGGGCGCGAATCGACTCAGTCAGCATCGCCCCATACCTGACCGACGTCGCTCAGCCGTCGCTGCGAACCGCGGTGTATACCGAAGGGTTCGCAGCCGGTGTGGATCCGGATACCAACGGCTACGTCACCGTGCGCAACGTCCAGTTCAAGCTGATCAGGGGCTTTGCCGCGGGCGGGATCGTCGAAGAGCTCTACGACCTGGTGGCGGACCCCTTTGAGACCCAGAACCTGTTGCCGACGCTCACTACACCCCAACAGTTGGCCTACGCAGCGCTGAGCGCGCACATCGCGGAGGTTCGGGACACCACTGGTCGCTTCGAGAGCTTCGGCACTTCGACCTGCGCGGGCAGCACGGGCGTGCCCATGGTCTCGGGCGTCGGCGTGCCGCGGTTGAACCAGAGCTACGACGTGTTGCTGCAACAGGCCGCCGCGAACAGTGCTGCGGTCGTCACCATCGGTTCATCCCGCGACGAGTTCATGGGGATGCCGCTGCCGGCCTCGTTGAGTGCCGTGGGTGCTGGTCCGGGTTGTTCGCTCTTTACGTCTGCGGACTTCACGGATCTGAAGCTGACCGACGGAGCGGGAACCGCGCAGTTTTCACTGTTGGTGCCGAACCTGCCCACGCTGATCGGCGCGAGCTTCTACCACACGTGGATCGTGCTCGACTCCGGTGCGCAGGGTGGCCTGACGGCGACCGATGGTCTGGCAGCCGTGATCGGCGGCTAGCCAGCCCGACCGACGGTTTAGGTCGGTGGCCCGACGTGTCCCGTTGCAAGCTCCTCGGCGGGCGGAGTGATCACGTCGATGAGGATCTCCGTGGGGTCGGACGCCATGAAGTCGCGTTGACCGTAGGGTTCGTCGAAAAGCGGCACGTCTCGCGGCTGTGAACCAAGCATGGGCTGCGTCGGCGTCTTCAACTTCGACGGTCAAGATGCCTCCCGCGGCTTTCGCATCGCGCCAGCGGCCGGGCACGGACTTGTGCCCCGACCTGATGAGCGCCAACTCCCAGCGGCCGTTCGGGATGCGCAGGCTGACATACCAGTCCGACTCAAACGCGACTTCGACGGGCCGGTGGGTGGTGAAGAAGGCCGTGGATCCTGAGAGATCGGGCGTGGTCAGCAGAGGGTAGAGGCTCGTGATGTGCATCGGGTGGGGCGGGATCGCTGTGCAGAACTTGGCCTTTGGGGAGTCGACGAGGCTCGCGGTGTGTTTCGCGAATTCTCTCCACAACACCTCTACGGCGGCCGACCGTGACCGGCGTAGAAGGGCCCCGCGCCATCGAAGGGGTCGGAACTCAGGCGTGGTAAATGACCAGGGGGCCCGCTACGGTGGTTCGCTGGCAGTGGCGGGGTGACCCCCGCATGGTCCACTGGCTGGTTGTGATGCCCCCAAGATGTTGCGGTCGTGGGCATTTCGTATGGAGGGGCTCATGCTCAAACCGCTCGAATGGCTCGCCGGCCGTTTCGGGGTCGATCTTGGGATCGACCTGGGCACGGCAAACACCCTCGTATGCGTTGGCGACGAAGGCATCGTTCTTCGTGAGCCCTCGGTCGTCGCTGTACGGAAGGGCACGAACGAAGTGTTGCTCGGCGGCGAAGCCGTGGGCGACGCTGCGATCGATTACATCGGGCGCACGCCCGGCGTGTTCAAGGCGATTCGCCCCATGAAGAGCGGCGTGATCGCCGACTTCGAGATCACCGAGAAGATGCTGCGGTACTTCATCCGCAAGGCCCAAGGGGGTCGCCGGCTGGTGAAGCCGCAGGTGGTCATCGCGGTGCCAGGCGGCATCACTCCGGTGGAGAAGCGAGCGGTCATCGGTTGCGCTGAGCGCGCCGGCGCCCGTCGCGTGTTTTTGGTCGATGAGCCCACTGCCGCCGGGATCGGCGCAGACCTGCCGGTGCACCAACCGCAGGGTTCCATGATCGTTGACATCGGCGGCGGCACGTCCGAAGTCGCCGTGATCTCGTTGGCAAACGTGGTGGTGTCTGAATGCCTGCGCGTCGCTGGTGATGACTTCAACGAAGCGATCACGCAGTACATCCGGGGCAAGTACAACCTGCTCATCGGCGAGATCACGTCCGAGAAACTGAAGATCGCTGCGGGTTCGTGCCAACCGCTCGAGGAAGAGCTCGAGGTGGAGGTGCGCGGTCGCGATTCGCTGACCGGATTGCCGCGACGCACGATCATCACGTCGATGGATGTTCGCGAAGCGCTGCAGGAGTCGGTGCGCAAGGTGCTGGGGGCTATCAAGTCGGTCCTGGAACGCACCCCGCCGGAGCTTGCAGCTGATCTCGTGGAATGCGGCATCACGCTGTGCGGCGGCGGCAGTCTCCTGCGCGGTTTGCCCGACATGATCGAACGCGAAACCGAACTGTATTGCCGCGTCGCGGATTCACCGCTGGAAGCGGTGGCTCGCGGAACGGGCATCTTCCTCGAGAACCTGCAGCTCTACGCGCAGTACCTCGAGGGTGGCGAAGACCAGGGCTGAGCCTGTGGGTATCGCGTTGCGCGACCTTCAGGCGTTTACTGGTCTTGCTCGCGTCGGAGAGCAAACCGTGTGCTGGTCGGCTGCACCAGCGCTTCCCTCTTGGCCGGCGAAACCTCCGGCCGTTCCATGGTCGGCCTGATCGTTCAACATGGGCTACACCTCCACACGGCGGCTGTTCCCTGTCGGGTTGTGGGTGACTCTGTTTGTTGCGGCGGTTGCGCTCGTCGTGCCGCGGCCGTTTGCGCGGGTTGAATCGACGCTGGCGGCGGTGGTGTCTTGGCCCCTGCAGCCATGGGCCAGTTTGCGCGGCGACGACGTGCAGCCGGAGCGTCTGGACGGGGCGGACGCATCGAACCACTGGACGCCTCTTGGCGATCACCTAAGCGCCGAGGCCGTTGGCGTGCCTGTCGCCGTGCGTCGGGACTTCGGTGCGGCACCCATCGCTTGTCGGGTTGTTGGTTTGGCTGGACGACGCGGTGGCCGCTTCACCGAGCTCGTCCTCGACCGCACGTGGGACGAAGTGCGCCGGGTCTCGCCACACGTCACGTCCGCGGGCGTGCTGGTGGGGGTGATGGGGCGTCGTGGCCGCGGGTCATCACGCGATGACATGCCCACCGATCTCGCACGCGTTCTCCTGTTGCATCACCGCGACGCCACGCCGGTGCCCGCTGCACTCATTCATCCACAGGGTCGGCTGCGATGCATCGTGGAGCCGTCGCGCGCGGGCGCGATGCTGCCGCTGCAGACCGAGATCTGGGACGATCCGTACGCCGCGGCGAGGCTTGTTGGATCGGGAAGCCTCGTGTTGACGGAAGACCTGGCTGCGGACGTTGAGCGCAACGCAGCGTTCGGTGTAGGCATCGCAGAAGCCTCCTTCTCCTCTGGCGAGACGAGCACTACGCGTGGTGAACTATCGGACGGCATGGAGCTTGTTGGCACGGACGCATGGCTGCCGCGCGGGTTGCCGGGTGGGCTAGTGCTCGGGCGTCTGGCGGTGTGGGGCTACGAAGAGCAGGGGCGCACGTTGCCCATCGGTCTCTATGTGCAGCCGGCCCTCGAGCCGTTCAACATCACCGCGGTTTCGCTGTGGCGCGGGACGGATGACTCTGCTGCTGAAGAGTTGCTGCTGCCGCTCGAAGCGCGGGGAACGATGGTTCAGGCTGCGCTCGTGAGGTTGCCGACGCCCCATGGACCGTGTTGGCTCTTGGTGGGCAAGGAAGCGCTGCCCGACGGTGGCGCATTGCTTGTTGATGGCCTGTTTGTCGGCCCGGCCCGTGCGCTCGGGGGCTCGCGGGGGCTCGCCGTGCCGTTGGAGCAGCGCCGCGAGGCATTCTCCTTCACGCTGTGGCCTGATGGAGATGGCGCGGGCAAGACGTTCCGTGCCTTGGTGACGCCGGCCGATGCTGCCTTCGCAGAGCTGCGTGGCGCGGGCGATGTGACACATGATCCGCGCGCACCGCTGCAGCCGCTGCGGGTGACCGCTTCGGAAGGTCCACGCCTCGATCTGGTGGCGGGCTGGTTGACGACCGGTGTGCAAACCACCGATCCGTTGTCTGCGCGGCACGCGCCACCGGGCTTGTTGATTGGACGCGCGGTGCCGGTGCCCGGCCAGCCCGGAGCGCTGTACGTGGATCGCGTACCGCATCCTTCGCAGCGGATGCGCGCAGATGGCGAGCCCCCCGAAGTCATCGTGTACCGCTTCGACCCCGTGCGAGGCGAGCGATGAGAACAGTTGTCTGTGGCGCACTCTGGGTTGTGCTTGTCCTGCATCTACTGCTCGCGGAAGGCTGGCTTCGCGGCGCTGCGCCGGGCTCTGTGGAATGGGCGATCCCTGACGTCACTCTGGCGCTGGTGCTCTTTCTTGCGTGGTTTGGCAAAACGGGTTCGCTGCCATTCCTACTCGTGACGTTGGCTGCTTGCCGCGGATTGCTCCTGGGCGAGAGTCTGTTCACGGAGATGTTGGTGCTGGGGTTGCCGGTCGCGGCGCTGCTGCCGCTGCGCGGCGTGGTGTTTCGTCGTGCGTATGGCTGGCAGTGCATCGCAGCGGGCGTACTGGCGTGGATGACTCCGTGGTTGAGTCGCACGGTGCATGGGCTGGCGATGAAGCTGCAGGGTGCCGCCGCGGCCTCACCGGAGCTGAGCGCGTCGATTGCACGAGGTTGGATGCCGTTTCTCGCCGTGATTGCGACTGCGCCAGCGGTCGTGTTCTTGCTTCGTCATCTGCCGCCTGGGTCGCAGTTCACGGAGGGTGGCGAATGAGATCCGGCGAACGTGTGCTTGTGCTGCGCATCGTGTTTCTTGGCGCGTGGGGACTGGTCGTCACTGGCTTGGCGTGGTTGATGCTTGGCGACACGGAGACTTGGCTTCTTCGCAGCCACAGAAACCGTTGGGCTTACCGCGATGTACCGACGCGGCGCGGAGCGCTGTTGGATGCGCACGGCACCGTGCTGGTTAATGACCGCCCGTCGTGGAACCTCGAAGCTCACTATCGCACGTTCCGCCGGGAGCATGCGGTTGGGGCCGTCGTGCACGCGGCGAACTTGCTCGCCCGTAGCACCATCGGGAACCCGCACCGCTACGGGTACATCGATCCTCACACGTCGGGTCCGAGGGCGGCTTGGAATGCGGTCGCAGAGCTGCATGTGGGCGCGCTGTTTGATGGTTCAACCGATGCCCTAGTACTCGACGCCGAAAGCGTGCGCGACCTGCGCTTCTATGCCGTGTCGCTGTTCGCGGCGGCTAGCGATCGTTCTCGACGTCGGGTGTATCAAGACCTCGCCGCGAGCGCGCGCGAGACTCCTGACGCGCGCGTCGAAGACGTGCTGCGCGGTTTGGGTGGTTCCGACCTGCGCGCTGCATTCGACGCCCGCTGGACCAGCCTGCAGACACTGGATGGTGCGTTGCGTTCGACTGGCGCGGTCATGAAGAACGGCGGTTTGCTCGAGCGACTCGACCGTTGGCGGCGTGAGTTCGAAGACTCCCGTTCTGTGCATCTCGCGGCCATCAAGAACGGTGAAGTCGAGGCGGACGAAGACTCCAGTCCAGGGTTCGAACGGTTGCATAAGACTGTGGGCACCGACGTGTCGTTCGAACTTGCAGCAAGCCTCACGCTTCAACGTGCGATGCACCCGGGACTCGGCGTTCGTTCAGCGGTTGAACGGGTGCGGCACCTGCAGGATGTGCCGTCCCTCGGCGGCTGGCTTGGACGCCTCGCGCCACTGCAGTGGGCGGAGTACGCGGAGCAAGTCGATGAGCTGTCGACGGAGATGCTGCCGGAAAGCACCGTCGACGAACTGGTGCCGGATGGCGCTGTGTCCCTCGCCGCATTCGAGAGCGAACTCCGCGGCCGCGCGCTCGACCACATGTCCGCGGTGTTGTTTCGCGATGGGCGACGCGGTCTCTACGGCATCGAGCAAACCGTCGAAGACTTGCTGTCTGGTCGACCCGGTCTGCGGTTGGTCGAGCGCGACAAGGCCGCGACCGAACGCGTGCTCTGGAGCCGGCTAGACGTGGAGCCCGGCGCGGATGTGAAGACCACCTTCGACCTCGACTTACAGCGCGTGCTCGAAGTTGAAGTGGCTGCGGCGTTCGACGACGCGGTGCTGCGCCGTGACGGCGACCCAGGATTCGTTGAAGTCGCACTCGCCGTGATCGATGCGAAGACCGGCGCGATCCTCGCGGTGGGTGGGCGACCCTTCGAGCATCTGGACCCAAACACCAAGGAGATGGCCCCACGGGCGCGACCGCCCGGCGCGGCGTGGTATCGCAACGGCGTGCTCGGCTCCGTCGTGAAGCCGATCGTGATGATGGAGCAGCTCGACAGCATGCGCCGTTGCCGTGAACACGTGGACCCTTCGGAGTTTGCAGCGTGCGGGGGATCCCATGACCCGCTTCGGCGTTTCAATACCAAGCTGACCTGCCTGGCGGCGCACGGTACGGATTCGCGCGACGGGCTGATCGCGCTGAGGGACTCCTGCAACGTCTACTTCTACGAGGCCGCGATCGGGTTTGGTCAGGCCGGGCTGTTGCGCGCCTATCGACGGGTTGGTTGGCTCGAATCGGGCAAGGTAGATCTCGGTGGCGGGACGGGACCGCCACCGATGAACTGGCCGAAGGGAACGTGGCAGGATGGCGTGGATGGTGTGCCAAGCCGCACCATCGCTACGCCGCGTATGTACAACAACATCCTCTTGCCGCGTCGCGCGATTGGCTACGGCGTCGAGGTGAGTCCGGTGCAGGTCGCGCGTGCGTACGCTGGGTTGGCGACCGGTGTGTTGCCGCCGTTGCACGTGGTGCGTGGGCTTCCTAACGCGACGCCCGCCGTGCCACTCGACGTTGCGGATGCAGATTTGGATCTGGTGCGGCGCGGGATGCGCATGGTGATTCAAGATGGCTCCGCGCAGAAGGTGCGGTCTTTGGATCCCTTCCGCGAAGAGCTGCTTGCGAAGACCGGGACGGGCCAGGTCACCAAGGCGGGTGACAACAACGCATGGTTCGCTGGGTTCTTGCAGCCGCCGGGCGGAGCGTCATGTGATGCGCAGCTTTGTTTCGCAGCGGTCGCCTACTACGTGCCGGATCGTTCCTACGGCGGTGCCGTGGCCGGCGCGATGGTCGGCAAGTTCCTGCAGCGGGTGGTGGCGGATGCCACGCTACGCAACCGCTACTTCCCATGGCGGGTCGACTCCGCGGAGAACCCGCGTTGAGCAGACTCCGGTTTTGGACGCGTGTCCGGCTGCTGGCTTCCGCTTTGGACTGGTGGTTGATTGCGTGGGCCGCGGCGCTGGCCCTTTGTGGTCTGGTGTTCATTCACTCCGCCACTGCGAACGACGCGGACTTCGGCAAACAGCCATACCGTCAGCTGGTGTTCTTCGGCGTCTCCGTGATTGCGGGTTGCGTCGTCTTGTGGACTTCGCTGGCGCGCCTGCGGCAGTTGGCGGTGCCGCTCTACGTCCTTTCGGTGTTCCTGCTGTTGGTGCTGCCGTACTTCTCGCCCGTCATCAACGGTGCGCAGCGGTGGTTCGTGTTCTTTGGCGTGTCGATGCAGCCTTCGGAATTTGCGAAGCCCGCACTCGTGCTGTTGTTGGCTAGCTGGTTCCGCTTCCGCGACAGCGGGCATCTGCGCGAAGGGTTGCTCATCCCGTTGGCCCTCACGGCGGTGCCGGTGCTGCTGGTGTTGCGGCAGCCAGATCTCTCGTCGTCGCTGGTGTTCTGGCCGATCGCACTTTCCATGGCGTTTGCAGCTGGGGTTTCGTTGCGATTGATGGTGGTGCTGGTGGTGGGGGCTGGGTTGTGCGCCGCGGCGCTCGTTCTGTACGGCGAGGACTGGGGACTTCTCCACGGCTACCAGCAAATGCGCATCGCGGCGTGGCGCGAACACTTCAGTTGGGACGACGCCGCATTGCAGCGTGACGATGTGCGCAAGGTGCTCTTGGGGCCCGGCTATCAACCTTGGCAGGCGTTGATCGCGTTGGGCTCTGCGGGTTGGTCGGGCTTCGGACTGCAGCAGGGGCCGCAGAACGCTTACGACTTCCTGCCCTACCGTTCGGTGGATTACATCTTCGCGGTGGTGGGCGAAGAGACCGGGTTCGTGGGCGCGCTCGTGGTGATGGTGCTGTGGGCGCTGCTCATCATGGCGTTGCTGCGCCAGGCGGGCCGCACGCGGGATCGCTTCGCGCGGTTCCTATGTGTCGGTGTTGCGGCGTGGCTGGCAAGCCAAGCGTTTGCTCACATCCTCGTGTGCGCGTGGTTCGTGCCGGCAACTGGACTGCCGATGCCGTTCATCAGTTACGGGGGGAGTTCCACGTTGGCCGCGAGCCTTGGGATCTCGATGGTGCTGCTGGCAGGGACGTCGAGAGATCCCGTGCTTGGGGGGGAGGGGTGGCGGTAGGTGTGATGCGTCGCCGCGAGTCATCTCGTGCGAGTCTGACAACCCGCACGTGACGTTCATCGCGCCGTTGACCGCTGGTCATGCCGACTTTCCGCTGCCGATTCCCTGCGACACAGCACTGCTGGGTCTGGTCTTGAAAGCGCAAAGGATCGTAGTCGACGCCATCCTTGTCGGTTGCCCTCTGCTGCATGTGCTGCAGGTTTCTACGGGCCTGCGCGTGGTGTTCGACAACTGACGTGGCGACCTCCCGCGGGATCAGTCCGTGGATCACGTTTCTGTTGTGCTGCGCCAAGCGATTGGTGGGAAGGACTCAGGCGTCGCATGTTCGCGGAGTTCGTTGCAGCGAAAGCGGTTCGATCGAGAGGGTCCAAGAGCTGCCTGGAAAGCTGCCCCGGAAGAAACCCTGACGCAGTTCCGACTGCCTTGCGCCACCCCAGCTGGTGACTTCCCCCTCGGGCAGGCTGCCCACGTCACCGCAACCAACCCTCTGAACCCTGAACCAAAGTTCCGTCATGTCTCGTTCTGTCTCCTGGACCCAGTTTTTTTGTGCGCCCGCGCTGCTGGCGTCTTCGCTGCTCGCACAGCAACTTCCGCAAGATGTTCTGGACTCTGTTCCTCATGGCATCGCTCGCGACGGCGACCGAGTCGTCGCGCTCGGTGCCGGCTTCCAAGCCTCCTTCGAAACCGGCTCCGTCGTGGTGACCCCCCTCTTGGGTGCGCGGGCGCCACGTTCGATGCCCCTGCGGATGACGTTTGATTCGCTGACCCGCGGCAACACGGTGATCAGCCGTGGCGCGGGAGATGCCCTGCCTAGCTTCGACGACCGCGAC
>CBESZZ010000071.1:0-10674 GCA_965534055.1 uncultured bacterium
GATCACTGGGCCTGGAACCGCGCCGGGTTGCCATCTGCTCGTGAGCTTGCAGTCCGGATACCTCGGCATCTTGCCGGTGAAGGTGGGGGATCGGGTGACCTGGGAGTTCCCGCTTCCCGAGTGGTTGCAGCCAATGACGCTCTACTTTCAGGACTTCCACACGGGTTCGGGGGTCGGGTTGGTGAGCACGGAGCGGCTGGAAGTGCCGATCATCAAGTAGGTCGGTTGCGCGGAATGACAAGTTCGACACTCTCACTCCGAGGACAATGCCGCATCGCCAGTCGGACGGTGATAGTGCGGGCGTCTGCGACGGGTGAGAGCGAGGGTTGCGAAAAACAACACGCCTCCGGCCAGCGCAATCATCCCGGCGGTCGAAGTGTCGCGGATCGGTTGGCCCTGCAGCCCGGGCACGAACTTGGGCAGCAGTGCAGGCAGCGTGATTGCGCCCAGGTGACCAAGCACGACGGATCCAACGGCGAACACAACGGACCAGCTGAACAACCCGCGCAACCGCACGGCGATGAGGCTGGCTGTGGCGCCGGGCAAGACGAACACCGCGAGCACCAAGATCGTGCCCACTGCCTCGAATGCGGTGACCGCTGCTACCGCCGCCATGGCGGTCAGTGTGACGTCCAACCAGGACACGCGAATCCCTGAGAGAGTCGCCTGTTCGCGATCGAAGCCGACGAACGCGATGGGGCGACGCAGCACGAAGAGCAAGAGGCCTTCGACCACAACGACGATGGTCAGTGTGATCGCCGCCACCGGCACGTCGATGCCGGCGATGGAAGTGCGGTTCAGGGCGGCCAGTTCCATGGACCCGAACAGCACGTGGTCGGCGTCGACGTGGATGCCGTCCGCGAACAGGCGCACCAGCAGCATGCCCAAAGCGAACATGCCGGTGTAGACCAGACCGATCGCCGCACCGGGATCGACCCTTGAGCGGGCTGTCAATGCCGACGTAAGCCAGGCAGCGAAGAGCCCGCACAACCCCGCACCGATCACCATCGCGAGCGGATGCCGGCCCTGGAGAACCACAACCGCCAGCACGATGCCCGGCAGCACGGAGTGACTCACCGCATCTGCAAGCATGGCCATGCGACGCACCACGAGCACGGCGCCGATCAACCCGCAGGCCACGGCGGCCAGCGCACCGATCACCACGATCTGAGTGTCGAGCACGGTCCAGTTCACGCGTGCGCCTCCTGCACTGGGCGGCGGCCGTGTCGGCCGAACACGCGACAGATCACGAAAATTGAAAGCAGTGTGAGCACGATCGCCGGGCCGGTGGGCACGCGAGGGATGACCGCACTGAGCAATGCACCCGTGAGCGCTCCAAGGGCACCAAACGCCCCCGACCAAACCAGCATCAGGCCGAAGCGTTCGGTGAGGCACCGCGCCGCGCAAGCAGGGGCCACGAACAAAGCCATCACCAGCACCAGGCCGATTGCCTGCAGCCCGACGGTGGCTACTAGCATGAACGCGACGAGCAGCGTGCGTTCGATGATGCGCACGCCGCGTGCGCCGCGGCTGATTTGGAAGTGTACCGGGTCGAAGCAGAACTGCCGGAGCGTGTTGATTCCTAGGCACGCCCCGACGCACACGACCACAGCCAGGGTGCCCAGCATGATCGCGTCTTCGGCGACCAGTGCCGAGGCTCGGCCGTACAGGTAGGCGCCCAAACCAGCCGGTGCGACTCCCTCGAGCTGCTGCACAACGCCCAAGAGCGCGGCGCCGACGCCGAAGAACACCGCGAGCGAAACCGCGAGTGCTGAGTCAGGCCGCACCCGCGGGGATTTACTGAGCAGGTCGACGAGGACCTGCGAAGCGAAGCCCGTCACGACCGCGCCAGTCCAAATGGCCCAAGACGGAGCGCGCGTTGCGCCCATCGCCGCGGCCGCCACGAATGCGATGCACACTCCAGGGAGCGTCGCGTGGCCGAACGTTTCAACGGTCAGGACGCGACGCCGAAGCACGAGTGTCGCCCCGAGAATCCCGGCCGCAATGCCGAGCGCGACGACACCTAGCAGCACGACGCGCGTGTTGTAGTCGCTGAATTGCAGGGCTCGATGCAAGCGCTCCCAGCCGCCCTGCGTTGCTGCGGCTTCCATTTGCGCGGCGTCGATCCAAGTCGCCGCGTGGATCATCGAACCGGTTCGAGGGTGCCCGTGAATCCTGTCGCGGGTGCCGTGCCCCCTAGAGCCCTGGTGATGGTCGTGATGTTGTGGTCCATCATCCCGAGGTATGAGCCGGTGGGAGTGTTCGCAGGCCCCATCGCGTCGGAAAACAACAGTCCGCCCATCACCACGTCGTGCCCTCGCGACCGGGCGCCTTGCACCACCGCGCGGACGTGACGCTCGGGGACGCTCGATTCGACAAAGATCGCCGGAATCTCTTGGGAGACGAGTAGGTCTACGACGTCGTTGACGTCGGCCAAGCCCGCTTCCGAATCGGTCGAGATGCCCTGGATGCCGCGGACATCGATGCCATAGGCGGCACCCAGGTAGCGGAATGCGTCGTGGGCGGTGACCAGCACTCGCTGGGTCACGGGGATCGTCGCGAAGGCGCGCTGTGCAAACTCGTGGACACTGCGGATTGTCGCTGCCTTGGTTTCCGCCCGGGTTGTGTAGCCGAGTCGATCCGCGTCGGTCGCGGTGGAATCGGCCTTGGCCAATTCGGTTCCGATGAGCTGTGCGGTTTCAGCCCACAACTCAGGGTTCATGAAGACGTGGGGATCGAACTCGTCCGGAGCTTCCGGAATCGAGAGCAGGCGATTGGAGTCGAGCAACGCGCCCAGGTCGATGATGGTCTTGCCGGCAGAGCGCAGCGCGATGAACGTGCCGCTCATCTTTGCTTCGAAGTGCAGACCGTGCGTCAGCACCATGTCGGCTGAATCGAGCGCACTCGCCGCGCTTCGCGTGGGCTGGTACAGGTGGGGATCGACGCCGGTGCCCATCAGGGTCGTGACGGTGCCCCGATCGCCGAGAATCGGCTTGGCTAAGTCACCGAGCAGGCTGGTGGTCGCCACGACGCGAAGGCCGAGGTTCTCGTCGATCTGATCCGGCTCTGCGCACGCCGTGGCGAAAACCCAGCACAGGGCCACGAGCCAGGTGAGCACAACGCGGCTGCGGGCTGGGCGCGGGGTCGGCCTTGCGGAGCCCATGAGGCCCGAAGCAAGGCAACAAGAAGCAAGGCAACAAGCAGTGGAGTGAGTCGAAGGTTTCAAGCCGCGAAGCATAGCCCGTGCGCGCACGCCCGCGAGACTGCCGGTCGCGAGAACATGGCTTCCTTGAGCAGATGCCGCGCCGAGCCAAGCCGTCGCTCCGGGTGGTCAAAATGCAGCGCGTGCAGCGCCGGGCCGAGCACCGGCTATGGTGCCCCCCGCATGTCTCCTCCAGCTCCAAACCCCAGCTCGACGGCAACGGACGCGGTCGAGCGGGGCAGTGTGCTCTGGTTCTTGGGCTGGCTCTGTTTGGTTTGCCTGCTTGGCTTCCAATTGTGGAACAGCATGGACCGCAATCTGCCCGACGGCTCGGGATCTGCGGAGCCCGCGGAATGGACGGGCGTGTGGCCGCGAACTGTTGTGCTTCCTGCGTCCATCCTCGGCGTGCCCCGCGAAGTAACGCTGTTGAAGCCGCCTAGGCGCGTGCTGCTCGGCGTGACCCCCGCGATCGACTTTGCGTTGGAAGTCCTACCGGCTGAATCCGTTGCCGCGCTCGCGGAGCAAGGGCGCGTGTGGTCTGGGTTGGCTGAAGCTGGCGACGCGTGGCTCGCCCGGCCGACGTTTGCGAAGTTCACCGCGGAGTCGAGCTTGGGGTTTGAGCCTGATCTCGTCTTTTGTTCCGCGTTCAACGAGCCGAACACTACGGCGGTCTTGCTTGCCGAGGGCGTGCCCGTCGTGCCCTTGCCCTACCCCTCATCGCTGGCCGAAGTCGAAAACCAGATTGCGTTCTTCGGCCGGCTCTGCGGTGCGGACGCCGCCGCACAGCGATTGCTCGCAAACACGCGGAGGCGTGCCGCCGCGCTGCATGAGGGCGCTGAGCGACGCCGGCACGTGTCGGTCATGGTCTTGTCCCACGGCGGTACCGCTGGCTACACCAAGGGCCACGGAACTTTGTTCGACGATGTTCTGGGCATGGTCGGCGTGCGCAACGCCTCCGCCGACCTTTCGGGCGATGCAACGATTCAGTGGGAGGGTCTGCTAGACCGCGCTCCGGATGTGATCTTGGTGCAACGCGATATGCGCGCGAAGGACGCGGCCACCGCTGAGCTGATGCAGGGGCAATTGGGTTCGGTGGTCGAAGTTCTGCGCGGCACCGCGGCGTTGGCGCAGCTTCCCGTCGTCGTCCACGGGCGATTCGTGGCGATCGATCCCGCGGCATTCGCATCCACTTCACACACGATCTTGGCCGCCGGCGAGCAGCTGCGCGATGCCGTGGATGCATGGTTGGATGCCGGTGAACTGGCGAGCCCAAACCGCGATCGATGAACGGCAAAGAGACGGAAACAACGGCTGATCCCGCGTATGCGGTCAGTCACTCTCAACCCCGGTCGCGCATCGCGCTGGTTTTGGGGATGGCTGTACTCGTCATGATGTTGACGCTGCTGCAGATCACCCGCGGCGCGGAAGGTCGAGAGTTTGCGCTCGGCACCGCGATGCGCGGGCTCGGTGCGCTGCTTGGCATCAATGATCCGCTGCCCGGTGTGCAGCAGAGCATCCTTGAGCTGCGGACGTGGCGGGCGCTTTGCGCCGGCGGTGTCGGTGCAGCGCTCGCGCTGTCGGGGGCGTTGCTTCAGGGTTTGTTTCGCAACGGGCTCGCGTCGCCGTCATTGCTCGGCGTGGGGTCGGGTGCGGGATTGATGGCGACAGTTGCGATCCTGTTGCTTGGCGGTGGGCTCGGTGCCGGGATTGGGGGGGGCAGTGGAGAAGGGTTGTTGACGGTTGGTGCATCCGTTGCGCCGTGGTTCGTGTGCGGGGCTTCGTTCATCGGAGCTCTCGCCGTGGTGCTGTTCCTGCTCCTGTGGGCGCGCCGGTTTGGTCGGGTGTCGCTGCCGACTCTGCTACTTCTAGGGCTGGCACTCAACGTGTGTCTGGGCGGCGCGATGGCTGCGCTGCAGTCGGTGGCTTTGGAAGACGTTTTGGCAACCCGTTCGATCTTGGCCTGGACGTTTGGCGTGCTCGACGATCGTCAGGCTGGCCACGTGGCGGTCGTGTTCATCGGCCTAGCGGCGGCGCTCGCCGTGGTGCCGTTCGTGGCGGTGGAGTTGGACCTTTTCGCGAGCGGCGAAGAGGATGCGGCGGCGCTTGGTGTGGCGACCGGGCGCGTCAAAGTCTTGGCGTTGCTGGCGGCGGCGCTGGCCACGGCCTGCGCGGTGTCGACCGTGGGGCAGATCGGGTTCGTCGGGCTGGTGGTGCCCCACGTTGTGCGGTTGCTAAGCGGTCGGAGCCATCGCCACCTGTTGCCGTTGTCCGCGCTTGCAGGTGCGGTGCTGTTGTTGGGCACGGACTTCGCGCAGCTTGCGATGTTCGATTCGCGTCCCCTGGCGCCGGGCGTGTTGATGTCGTTGCTCGGTGGGCCGTTCTTCCTGTGGCTGCTGTTTCGCCAACGGCGCAGGAGCATGGAATGGTGAGCCCTGACGAAAGCTCACCGCCCGTGCTTCACGCGAGCGCCCTGCACTACGCCTACGGCGAAAACGAACCCGTGGTGCGCACCGCATCGGAGTTTGCGCTGCGCGGTGGGGAGCTGGTCTGTCTGGTGGGGCCGAATGGCGCGGGCAAGTCGACTTGGTTGCGGGTGTTGGCTGGTCTTCTGCAGCCTACACAGGGTCTCGTGACCTGCGGCAACGCACCCATCGCGAACATGGCACCCAAGGATCGCGCCCGCCGCATCGCGTTCGTACCGCAAAGCCTCGACGCTTGGCCTGAAGTCACAGTGCGCACCTTTGTCGTCGGGGGTCGCTACGCCCACCACGCGTTTGGCGCGCGGCTGCGCAATGCCGCACAGTCCGATTCGATCATTGAGAGTGCGCTGGAGGCGATGGCTTTGACCAACCTCTCGCATCGGTTTCTGCGCGAGCTGTCCGGCGGCGAGCGCCAGCGCGCGTTGCTCGCCCGCGCGATCGCGCAAGAAGCGAGCATTTGGCTTTGCGACGAGCCGACTGCTTCACTCGACCCAGGACATTCGCTCGAGATTTTGGACCGCATGCGCCAACGCACGGATCGCGGCAGCGCGATTCTTTGTGCAACGCACGATTTCCAGTTGGCGTGTCAGTACGCGGATCGCGTTGTCCTCATGCACGACGGGGCGCTGATCGCTGTGGGCACGCCTGGCGAGGTGATGCGCGAAGCGGTGCTCGCGCCGATCTACGGCTCGCGCTTCACGTTCGGTAACCACGCGGACGGCAAGCCTTGGGTTTTGGCGACGCGCTAGGGGCGCATCGACGGCGAGCATCTTGCGACCACGCGGGGAAACTCGCGCGCTTGTCGCGATACAAATTTCGGACGCTGCTGCGCTCCCCGGCTCGTTTGCCAGGAAGGTTTTCCGGGTAGGATGCCTTGCACGTTTGCTTTTCCCGGGAAAGGAGCACGACTGCGAATGGAGACTGAGCCGATGAACGAATGGTCTGAACGTGTTGTCGTGGACACGTGTCGCTTCCTTGAACAAATGAGTGGGCGGCCCAATACGTGTCGCGATGAGTTTTTGATCGAGTGGGTTCGTTTCATTAAGAGCGAATCACTCCACGAAGCGTCGGTGACCATTAACTTGGAGCGATGCGACGACGAGGAGCGTCTTTGGTGGTTCGTTGCAAGTACGGGCACGACCCCCGAAGCCGACGAGAAGTTCTCGTACTCCGATGGCTTGACCGGGTGGATCTTGCGGAACCGCAGAACGCTCTACTTTGCGAGCTCACCAGCGGAGTTGCCCGACCGCGCGAACTTTGTGAAGTCCTTCGGGGATCGCCACTGTGCGGTAGCCGCAGTCTGCTACATCGAGAGCAGTCCGTACGCTGTGATCTGTGCTGTTGGCTCGCATGCGGATGCAATCCAAGAGCGATCCGCGAAGAACCTCGCCCGTGCCGCACGATTGCTGGAAGCCTGGCTTTGGACTCGCACAAGCAGTGCTGGCCCCTTGGAGCGTGCCAACATCACCGTGCCTCGAGACAACGAGCAGCTTTTTCCGGGCTGGTTGCGAGCACAACTCCCACGGCAGTACGTTTGGGCAAACTGGTGGCTGTGGCGGCAACGCGACGGGAAGCTCCATCCGCATCCGTTGCCGACCGATAGCGAGGAACTGGTCCATGGGTTGAAAGCGATGGAGGTCGGCGAGGGTTTCGTCGGCCGCGTCGCTGAGACTCGTAAGGCAATCTACGAGCCTTCCTTGGTCAAAGGAGTGGGGATCAAAAGCGGGATCGTGTCCCCGTACCCTCGATTGGCTACCGATGCGCGAATCAAGTCGATCTACGCGACTCCGGTTCAGTTCGACGAGGAGTTCTTCGGGGTCTTGGCAATCCTCGGCGAGGTTCCGATGCAGTTTGGCGAGGCTGACTTCGAACGCATTGAAATCGTCGTCACAGAGTTCGCTACGAGACTTCACGGCAAGCTGGTCCGGCGACGCAACCGAACCCGGCGTGAAACTGCGGCGAGCCTCTTGGAGATCCTGGTCAGTCCGCCACTGCCTGCTGACTATTGGAGCCGTCTACGGGAAGTGCTTGGCAACCGTTCGCAAGATCTCTGGCGTGACGCGAACGTCTTCGTGCGCAACAGCGACAACGAGACGGTTTACGACGTTCACGGTCTGAATCGCGCTTTCGATCTTGAGCAAATTGACCCTCTGACGGATCCATTCCTTCGTGATGTCATGCGCAGAGACGGAGTTTGTGCCGTTTCTGAGTTCGCGGACTCCAGGTTGCGTGCGAGCCTCGAAGAGAGCGGGCTAGAGAGGATCTGGATCGGGAGATATCCGCCGAAGGCAGGGGAGTATCCGGAGTTCATCGCCATGGTGTCGCTGTCTCCCTACTCCACGGGGGATCAGGCGCAGAGATCGAGAGTTCACATCTGTGAACAGATCTTCGAGTCTGTTTACGCAACAACTAGAGCGGTGCTTGGAGCTGCGGAGTTGCTTAGTCAGAAGCGAGCTCGCGACCAAATGGTGACACTCGAGACTCATGAGTTTCGGCAACCGATTTCAAGCATTCGCCAGGAGGCGCAGTTCTTGCGTCAAAGCAAGAACATTGGGAACGCCGACCGGGATCGAATTGAAGCGATTTTTAAGCACATCGATTCACTCGATGTTAAAGCCGAGAACATCATGTACAGCTCGCATGAGTTCATCACGCGGCCGGGGTTGCGCAACGAGGCGAAGCGCGAAGTCTTCGATATTCACACGCTGATTGCGCAGGCTCTAGTCGAAGTTCGGCGTCGTACCCCTGGTCAGTCGATCGTGTTCTTGCCGCAGAAGTCGCCGGGGTACTTCGTCCGCGGGCGAAGCCGATGGATGTTGCTTGCGATTCGCAACATTCTTGATAACGCGGTCAAGTTCGGTCTTGGTCGTCCGATTCGGGTCCGTCTTCGAGAGATGTCCGATGAGATGCATCGGCGAGCCACCATCGAAGTCAAGGATTTGGGCATTGGGATCCCACGTGATGAGCTCATGAACATCTTCACCGCAGGTCATCGAGTGCCCTACACCCGTCGCCATGAACTCTCCGGCTCTCAGACCGCGTTGTCTGTGACCCGTGAAATCGTTCGGGATCACTTCGGTGAGATTTGGGCCGAATCCGATGTGAAGAAAGGCGCGCGGTTCTTTGTGAAACTTCCAATTCGAGAACGGAGCTTTGAGCATGAAAATTCTATGGGTTGAGGATCACATTGAAGACAACCGCGCGCTTCAAGACCGCGTCCTTGAGTGTCAGGGCGATGTTCTGACTGCCGCGAACTTGCAGCTCGCCTTGCGGATCTTGGAGACTCACGGTCGCTTCGATCGCTACATCATTGACCTGAAAATCCCACTTGGCCCTGATATCGAGGGCTACGAGGATACGGACTACAACGGTACATACATCCTTGATCGATTGAAGGAGAAGGGTGTTGCACTCAAGCACATTGTTTGTCTTTCCAACTTCAGTCTCGAGGCTTCCGGACTTGTCAAAAAGTTTGGTGTCCGAACCATCAACAAGGGCGCCTTTCACACAGAGCTGATCGATGCTCTTGGCCTGACTTCACCACGGTCAAGCGCTGGTGAGCAGTGAGCGTTCCCCTCCCGTTTACACTTGAGGAGTATCGATCAGCCGCCACAGGACTGGATGCATTCCTCACCACCTTGGCGCGGCGTCGAGAGCGCCGGTGGGGATTGCCGAAATGGGTTGTGACGTCACGGCTAAAAACAGAGGAGTCGATCCAGAGGAAATGGGATTCTTTCTGCACCGACTACGCCGACAAAGATCAGGCGACGATCCTCAGTTGGATGACTGATATCGCCGGAGTTCGAGCCATCGTGGAGAGCCGGTCGTGTGTTACTGCTCTACGCGACTACATATGCGACTTGTGCGCAGAGTACTTCGATCCGGATCTACCGATTGGGAAGCAAATCGATGACTACGTCGAGTCACCGCGTGGAGATGGCTATCGAGGTGTCCATCTTCGATTGGGAGTGCCGGATCCCATTCACTCAAGGCCGGTGCCTGTAGAGCTACAAATCCGATCTGTCGTGCAGCACCAGTGGGCGCTGCTTTCACATCGAGACTTCTACAAGTCGGAGGACGAGATCCCTCCCTACATGCTCGGCCGTATGCGGTCCTTGTCTGAGCTCTTGGAGTGCGCCGACCGCGAATCGCAATTCATCAGTCGAGGTCAACTCTGGGGGCAATGTCGGGTCAAGGTTCGCGACGCCTTGGAATTGACGCTCCAGTCTCTCGAAGACACCAAATCACCGTCGTCAGTCGGCGCGACTGCGCTCCTGCTCGTTGAGTTTGAGAAGCAGCTAAGGCAAGCAATGTCTTCCAGCGCGCTTGATGGTCGACTCCGGGCGATCGAGGGGCTGGAAGCCATCGTCAAGAAGATGCCGACCCCTTTGAAATCGACGTGCGCAGGAATTGCCGATCAGGTGCGAGTTTGCACCGAGGTGATTCCGCGGGAGCTGCGGGACTCAAACTTGAAGCTTCGTGCAGCGCTCATTCGGTCCAAACCGAAGCCTGCCGAGTAGCCGCACCAGCCGCGAGTTCTTAGCTGCATGGCCGTCGTTCGGAGACTTCGCTGGACTGACCGTTCAGTGGGTCGGGTCCTAACGGGCGATCTTCGCCATCACGCCGTCGATGTCGTCGGTCTTGCCGATCGCGACCAGAGTCTTGAGCGTGTCGTGCACCGACAGCGAGCATGGCTGGAGTTCTTCGGCGGGCACCAAGACCAGTCGGCCGGCCATGGGGTTGGGGCTGTCGGGGATGAAAACTGCGCACTGGGCGTTGTTCGCATCGTAGTTCGCATCGGGGGTGAGCGACTTGGTTGTGCTCGTGACGAGGCCTATTTGCACGCCGCCGGATTCGCGATGGGGAACGAGCACGACCCGCTCGAACAGCGCATCCCCACCCTCGCCGTAGCCGAGGATCTGCTTCAGCGAGCGGTAGAGCGGGCCGAGCAGCGGTAGTCGATCGAGCAAGCGATCCAGCGTGGACCACAGC
>CBESZZ010000072.1:0-10552 GCA_965534055.1 uncultured bacterium
ACCACGAGCGCTGGATACCGCGTATCGTTGGCAAACGAATCGCGCACCGACGCGTCGATCGCGAACGTCTGCTTCAACCCCATGAGCTGCGACCAGTCGATTGCGCGCGCGAGGTGATACAGATCCTCGGTGTTGCGCACGACGCCGCGTACCAACTCTTCCTGCACGCGAATCGCTGTGCGCAGCCACAGGTTGGCCGTGTAGGCGAGACGCAGGTTGCCGCGATAGGCAACGCCGCCACGGCCAGGTTGGATGTGTTGGGCACCGATTTCCGTGAGTTCACGAACCAAAGCCTTCTCCACACCCCATGGGCAGGGCGAGAAGTACGAGCGCAGCGGCTCGTTCGAGTGCTCAGGAGTGGGCGCGACGGACGCTTCGGTCGAATCATTCATGATCGGCTTCCCGCGGGACTGTCGCTCGTTTCAAACCAGGCAAAGCGCTCCGCAAGCTGCCCGGCAATTGCCGCGGGCTCACGGCCCGACGTTTCCACGGTCACGTCCGCCAAGCGATACAGCTCGACGCGATCCGCAAGGATGCCACGCAAGTCGGTGAACGCCTGCACGCCCACGCTCATGGGACGGCGATCGCCTTGTGCGGTCACGCGCTCCCAGTGTTCTTCAGGGGTGGCGCGAAGCCAAGCCGTCCACGCGGAATCGCGCAGAAGTTTGAAGGTCGCCTCTTCGGTCACCAGGCCCCCACCCGTCGCGACGACTTGCGGCGTCTTGCTTGCGAGCACTTGCTCCAAAGCCTGTCGCTCAACGCGGCGGAAGTGGGCTTCGCCGTGCAGCTCGAACATCTCACCAAGCTCAATGCCCGCGATCTCTTCCACCAGACGATCGAGTTCGATGAACGGGCACTGCAGTCGTTCGGCAAGCAATGCGCCGACCGTGCTCTTCCCCGCACCGCGCAGACCAAGCAACGCGAGCGTGGGTTGGCGCGTGTTGCCCGCATGCGCGCCGGCGACTCCGCCGAACGATGCGGCCAACAGCTCAGCCGGCTGGGCGTCGAGGGCTTCGCAAAGCGTGAAGAATTTCTTCAGAGACGGGTTCGCGCGCCCCGACTCAACGTCTGCCAAGAACCGCTCGGAGATCCCCGTGTTCTCTGCCAACACGCGCCGCGACCACTTGCGGTCCTTGCGCAAACCACGCACGAGATCGCCAAGCCGGTGCAGGGCAGCTTCGTGAATCGCGGCGGGATCTGGTGGAACGGGGGGCATGGCGAGTGCAGTATCTTGCCCGATTCTCGGGCACATTCCCAGTTCGCTGAATTTTCATGCAGATGCTCGGAGACGAAGAGAGTGGAAGGCGCTCGCTCCCCGACCCAGGGAAGCCCGAGCGGGGCACTCGAGTCCGAGTTGACCCCCCACCCCGTCCGATGCCCTGCGCCTCCGACAAAGGGCAGGCCACTAGGCCTTGGCATGAAGCAACGCCCTAGCCTCCGGCTTGGGCGGCCTCCTCCACCGGGCATCCCGATGGGCGGCAGGCCTCTTCGCAGCAAAGACGGCAGGTGCGTCGCGCGTCCTCCTCGGAGGCAACGCTCTTCGCGAGC
The DNA here is from genome assembly GCA_965534055.1 of uncultured bacterium. GTDB lineage: Bacteria > Planctomycetota > UBA1135 > UBA1135 > UBA2386 > CBESZZ01. The sequence continues at coordinate 1,549 of CBESZZ010000072.1, forward strand.
ATGCGAGAGAAGAGCGCGATCAACCGCTTCGTTTCAGCGTCGCTCAAACCTTCCGTCAGCGCAGCTAGCGCCTCCTGCCTCCGGCGGAGCGTCGCGGCGAACCGCTTCTTCCCCTTCGCGGTCAGGCTGAGCACGGCTGAACGTTTGTCCTGAGCGGTCCGGACCCGGCGAATCAGGTTCTCTTCCACCAACTTCTCAACCAGGCGCACGGTCCCCGAGTGCGAGATGCCAATGGCCTGGCTGAGAACAGCGATGGACTCGTCGGGATGTGAACCGACGCAAATCAGCGCCGCAGAGGCTGAATCTGAGGCATCGGCCTCCGCGAGAGCGTCCTGAACCACGAGCCCAGCCGCGCCGAGCAGGTTCGCCAATTTCTCAGAGGAGCCGTTGCCATCCCTCTTGCCTTTATATATGCCTGAGTCATGCATATATATACTCTAGCTCATCCGCGACTGGAAGACAACATTGACGACCGGTGCCGAAGCTGCTGGGCCTCGGGCTCGTAGCCATCATCGCGGCTTTACCGGCTACGCCCACTCAAACAAAACAGAACCAAACCCACCATGACCGCCGAGACCAATACTGAAGCTCTGCGCTACACGAAGAAGTTCACGACCGTGCTAGGCAAGCGAATGGCCTACCTCGACGAAGGCACCGGCGATCCGATCGTCTTCTTACACGGCAACCCCACTTCGATCTTCCTTTGGCGCAACGTCATCCCCCATCTGGAGGGTCGCGGCCGGCTAATCGCCGTGGACATGATCGGGATGGGCGACTCCGACAAGCTCGACGACACGAGGGACGGCAGCTACTCACTGGCCGAGAACACGAAGTACACCTCCGCCCTACTGAAGGAGCTCGGTGTCACCGAGAACGTCGCCCTGGTCCTCCACGACTGGGGCTCTGGCGTAGGTTTCAACTGGGCCAACCACAACCGAGGAGCCGTGAAAGCCATCGCGTTCATGGAAGCCATCGTCACCCCCTTCCCCACGTGGGACGAATTCAACAAGGAGCTGCACGGTCCGATCGGAACGCTGCGTTCGCCGACAGGCAACGCGCTCGTACTCGAGGAGAACTTCTTCATCGAGAAGCTGCTACCCGGAACAGTGATGCGGCCCCTGACCGATAAGGAGCACGCCGAATACCGCCGTCCATTCCTCAACGCAGGCGAAGACCGTCGAGCCACTCTGGCTGGCCCGCGCCAACTGCCCATCGCCGGTGAGCCTGTGGACACTGTCGCTCTGGTTGCCAGTTACGCGGACTATTTGGCCAACTCGCACGACGTGCCGAAACTCTTCGTCAACGCCGAACCTGGTGCATTCCTCGTTGGCTACGCGCGGGACTTTGTCCGCACTTGGCCGAACCTGGAAGAGGTCACCGTCCGAGGCTCGCACTTCATCCAAGAAGATTCGCCCCACGAGATCGGCAAGGCCTTGTCCGAATGGCTGCCGGAATAGTCATGCCTGCGAGGTATGGCGTCGGTGGAGCGAGGCCGCGCAACCTCGCCTCCCGCACTTGTCCACGCCATCGCTGAAGTCCTTCAGCTTCGCGTACGGCTAGAGCTCTGTCCGTTCTCTCGCAACGCCCTGGTCGAGCGCCACGATTTGGTTCGACAGATCGTCGCCGAGCGTTCGAACGATTCATGCGCGGAGCGAACTCCGAACCCGACGTGGATAAAAATCACCCTCGACAGAACGCACGCCCGCGGGGCGAAAACCGATAGCCCGCGTCCAAGCTCTCCGTAAGCCCCATCGCCTTGAGCTTCCGCACGTTGGGTTTGAACCAAGCCTTGGTGTAGCCCAGCTCATCGGCCAGCGTCGCTGCGAGTGTAGCGGGATTGTTGCGGATGCACTCGAGCACGGTTTTCGTCCACGGCCCAAGCTTGCTGTGCTTTTCGTAGCGATCGAGCTTGGCGGTGGCTCGCAGCAGATCCTAGCGTTCCATCGCAATCGCGCCCTTCGTGACCCAGGCCGCTGCGTTGGCGATCTCGACGACGGGTAGCTCTTTGGAACCACGCTCATCTTTGCCGTCCTGGCGGCGGAACCCGCGCCACGTCGGGGGGTCCTGATCCTCGCGCCACAGCACAATGGGCTCCGACGTCGAAACCTGAAAACGGTGCCGGGTCTAGGACTCAAGAATTGCCGTTCCCGACGCGATGAGATCATTGAAGTCGTCCATGTATGCGTCGTATGCGCCTGTTTTCTCGTACAGCTTGCAAATCATCTCCCAGTGATGATAGATGGCGTGGCCTGAGTAGTTTGGCGAGCCAGTCCAGACGAGCTTTTGCTGCTCGTACGTGTCTCCACTCTTGTACGGAGCGTCGATGAGCATGTATTTCGAATGGATGTTTCGCCCAGCTGATTGGAAGTACATCTCGGCTCGACCATCGAGGGCATCGTAGATCGCCCGATCCATGTTGATACCCGCGTCGTCGTTGGTGGTAGGGCGCGCGATCACCTTCACATCCGCGTAGTGAGCGGAAAGAATCGCCAAAGTCTGAGCGAGTTCGATTCGCGTTTCATACCAGCCAGCGACCGCAATATGAATCCGACACGGCTTGTCCGAGATGCGGTGATTGAAATGCTCCACATTCTTCAGGACACCGACGAGGGTATCGACGAATTCGCTAGGCTTTGATTCCTTCCGACGCGGATAAAGGTAGATCTTGCTGCGGTCGGACTTGGCGGTCTCGTACCGATCTTCGACCTTGTTCCCGGCGAACCAAGATGAGATCCCCGTAGTCTTCTTGTACTCGCCTTTCAGATCCTTGAAGTAGTCCTGCAGAAGATCGCATATTTCTCGATTGATGGGTACAAGGTTCGCATTGTTGTGCTTCGCAAGCGACCCGTCGGTGAGATTCGCACTCGAAAGGTAGAGAGCTGGCGCCACCCCGGAAGGAACGCTGGAGATGCACTTGTCGGGATGCATCCGCCTCAGCTCACCGAAATCCATCTCCTCGAACACGAAGAACTTGTTGTGGTTCATCAGTCCGTCAGGGTCCGTGCGGAACATCTTTGCGTAGCCGCGAAGATCATCGAGCGCCGAGGACACGTCCGAACGAACGCTGTCTTCCGCGTTGCCGCCTACAAAGTCGAACTTCAGTTCGAGTGCCGAGTCCTTGCCGGCGATATCTCGGAGATCCCGAGCAAAATCCGTGTCATCGAACTTGTAGAACGAACCAAAAACCTTCGACTTTCTTTGGGCGCATCGAAACGCGTCCAAAACAAAGTTATAGATCGTTTTGTCTGAGCCGCTGTAGGCCCGATTGAAGCACACGAACATTGATCCTCCATTGCCCTATCGCTTGCGAATTATGAAGCTGAAAAGTGCAGGCCGCACTAGGTGAATGCTCACCCAAAGCCTCGGCAGATTTGCGCACCCTCCTACAACTCAACCATACACCCGCTCTCGGGCATGCGAACAGGTCGATTCCTGCACGAGTCTCTACTGCGAGCGTGGCCCAGTTTTCCCCCCAGGAATCGGCCCGTGGGCGGCATCCACAACGCAGGTCCTTCGCGGTGCTTCGAGCTCGATGCGAACTACGGCTTCGAGAACGCCCGCCCTCGGGGTGATAGTCGGTAGCCCACGTCCAAGCTCTCCGTGAGCCCCATCGCCTTGAGCTTCCTCACGTTGGGTTTGAACCACGCCTTGGTGTAGCCCAGCTTTTCGGCCAGCGTCGCTGCGAGTGTTGCAGGATTGTCGCGGATGCACTCGAGCACGGCTTTCGTCCAAGGCCCAAGCTTGCTGTGCTTGTCGTAGCGGTCGAGCTTGGCCTGAATCTCCTCGCGGTCCGCCTTGGTCAACTTGCTGCTCTGCCGCAGGGCGATGCGCGGGTCTTCGCCCTGGTAGTGCAGCTTCACGCGGTAGACCAAACCTTCCCGCGTCTTCAGGATTGCGAGCAGATCATCCAGCGTGTCGAAGCCCGACAGCCGCGCTTCCTCGTCAGTGATCGATTTCATCGTCACTTGATCCACGGCGTCGATGGCCAGCACACCCATCTTGGTCTTGAGCGTGCCGCCGGTTTTGACCGTGGGTCGCTTCCAACGCCTGAACGCCAGCGAGATTTCGCCGGTGACCATGCGCTCCAGGTGTTTGCTGCGGATAAGCATCGGCCTCCCATCCCACCAAAAGCGACACTCTACGGCAAGCGGACCCGGGTGCCTTCGGCGTCAAAAACCGCATCTCCGCGCTCAACGGCGAGCTGCACGCCGGCATCCATCGCTTCGCGAACCGCGCTGCCGAGCCGCGAAATGCCGAACTCCTTGGCGGTGGCTCGCAGCAGATCCTCGCGTTCCATCGCAATCGCGCCCTGCATGACCCAGGCCGCTGCGTTGGCGATCTCGACGACGGGTAGCTCTTTGGAACCACGCTCATCTTTGCCAACCGGGCGGCGGAACCCGCGCCACGTCGGGGGGTCCTGATCCTCGCGCCACAGCACAAGGGGCTCCGACGTCGTGTGAATCTTGCTCGCGGTCAGGGCCTCCTGCATGCGGCGTTCGACGCGGCTGGTGAAGCGCGACTCGCCAAACGCGTCGGCAACGCGACGCGCGGCACGGGCGAAGAGCACGGGGCCTTCCTCTTCGACGACCTGCTTCAGCGCGGCGACGATCGCGACCATGCACTTCGGATCGTTGAAGCCTTTAGCTGCGGGTAGTGCGCGACACGCTGCGTAGTCGCTCGGCCCGGATGCGGGTTGCTTGTCGTTCGAGTCAGATGCCGAGTCTTTCGGTGACTCAGTTCTTGAATCGTTTCGGGGCTCACTCGACGCGTCGCCGCCAACGCCGCTCGATACCTCGACAGATGAATCGGCAGCGGAGTCAGCAGGTGATTGGTCTCCCTCGTCACTCGGCGCGTGACTCGGCAACTCGCTTGATGGCTCGCTGACCGATTCGCTCGCCGGGTTTTCCGTCTCGTGACTCGTCTCCCTGGTCGGTTCACGAGCCGAATCACTGCTCGACACGTCAGCTTCCACATCCGGAATCGCAGCAGCTTGCGCAGCTTCTACCGGCGCTTCACCCATGAGGGCATCAACACCGTTCGCGTCGTCCAACGGTTCAACCACAGGCACCTGCAGGGGAGCCGAACCGTTGCGAACCGAATCGTCCCGGGGTTGCGTTGCATCAGTCCCGTCGTCGTCGCTCTCACTCGTCGAATCACTCGGATCATCGCCGTCCATCTTGTTCTCGCCAGACGCCGTCAACACGGCATCTGCCGCCCGCGCTGCCGCGACGCCCGCAGCATGCCGCCGCTCCCGCTCTGCACTGCGATCTCGCGCAACGGCAAGTGCTTGCATCAAACGCTCGGTCTCACCTTCTTGATCGAACCACCACTCCGTCGACCAGACGCGGTGCAAATTCCAACCAAGCCGCTCCAACACGGCCTGCCGCGTGCGGTCGCGATCCCGCGCCGTCGCAGCCGAATGATAGGTCGCGCCGTCACACTCGACCCCCAGCAGATAACGCCCAGGATGCAGCGGATCGACAACAGCCAAGTCAATGCGGAACCCGGAGCACCCAACCTGCGCGTGCACCACGTGCCCTGCAGCTTCCAACACGCGTGCCACCGACTTCTCGAACGGCGATTCGTAGTCGCCACCGCCCGCCGCAACTTCCGCCACGTCGCGGAGCGCCGCCGGCCCGCGGTCCGCGTAATCGAGAAAGTGCTTCAGGTGCCGCGCACCCAGCGCACGCGTGCGCGACAGATCAATCTGGTCGGCCCGCAGCGAACTGAACACCACCAGCTCTCGCCGCGCGCGCGTCACCGCGACATTGAGTCGCCGCTCGCCACCCTGCCGGTTCACAGGACCAAAGTTCATGAACACGCGCCCGTTCGCATCCGGTCCGTAGCAGATCGAGAACAACATCACGTCGCGCTCATCGCCCTGCACGTTCTCCAGGTTCTTGACGAAGAACGGCTCCTCAGTTGGCCCAAGCCGCGACAGCGCTTCGTCGAGCCCGCGGTCTTTGCGGCGCGCTTCATCAAACAAATCCTCAATCAAGACCTGCTGTGCTTGACTGAACGTCACGATGCCCAATGAGAGTCCACGCGACGCCGGATCCTTGGCGCGCGAAACAACTTCGGCGACCAACGCATCCGCTTCGGCGCGGTTGGTCTGCGACTTCGCGCGGTCATACACACCGTCGATGTGTCGCAGCGACACGCCGTATCCTGGCATCCGCGCCGCGGCGGAAGGGAAGGTGTAGAGCAGGTCCTCGTAGTAGTGATGGTTGGAGAACGCGATCAAACTCTCGTGCTGGCTGCGGTAGTGCCAACGCAGGTGCATGCGTTCCAGCCCCGCGGCGCTGCACTCATCGAGGATGCTCTCCAAGTCCTCGATCTCGGTGTCGACCACTTCTTCCTCGTCGCCGTCGCCGGACATGCGCTGGAAGAAGTTCGTTGGCGGCAGCTGCTTCGAATCACCAACCACGACCACGTTCGTACCGCGACCGATCGCACCCACCGCATCCCACGGCGGAATCTGCGACGCTTCGTCGAACACCACGAGATCGAACCGCGCGTCTTTCTGATCCGGATCCCGCAGCGGCAGCATCTGCGCAACGCTCATCGGACTCATCAGCATGCATGGGGCGAGCCTCGGCAGCAGGTTCGGGATCGCTTCGAACAACACGCGCACGGGCAGGTGCCGACGCTGCTTCTTCTGTTCGCGCCGCAGCGTGCCGACTTCACTGCCGCGCAAATCACCACCGCCGCCGACTCGCGGCAAACGCGCGGCGAGTCGCGCACGCACAACGTCGCCGGCCATGTCGATGACCTCGCGATCAAGCGACCGGAAGCGTGCAATGCGGTCTTCGTGCTCGAGGCCCCGGAAGCTCGCAAGCTCCGACTCTTCATTGAGAACGGCGGGAATCCACGCTTCGAGGTAGGCGCGTCGGAACACCTGCTCGGCGTCGTCGCCGTGCACGGTTCCCGCGGCGAGAGCTCCAGCCAAAGGCTCAAGTCCGGCCACTTCCAGTTCTGCGGCGACCGCGTTCCATGCGCACAGATCGCGCAGCCCGCGCGGCGCTGCGCGAGTCTCCGCCACGAAGATGTCGAGGGCTTCGCGATGCGCTGGACCGGGGCAATGCTCCCAAGCAAGGTAGACATCGATTTGAAGCTCTTCCGCGACGCCAGTTACCGTCGTGCCAAGTTGCTCGGTGACCTCTTTCAGTCGCTGCACCGCCGTCGCATCTGCACCTCCGGCGAGGCGTTCGGCGACCGCCGCGATGTCTGGTAGGACGTCTTCGGTTGCCAACTCGTCGCAGCAGGGCACAAGCATTGCCAACATGCCACGCAGGGCTTCCGCCTTGCGAATGACTGGATCGAGCGAACGAGCGTCGGTCGAAGCTCCCTGCCAGAGCGCGCCCAGCTCCGCGGCTCCTTCCGGCATGTCATCGAGCGCGTCCCGAAGAGCGACGTAATGTTCGACGCGGCTCAGCTTCTTCGCGACGTCCATGGGTTCGCCGAGTGGCACTTTCGCGTGCCCGCCGACGATCCGCTTGGACTTGCGCAGCCCGAAGAAGCGACCCCAGCAGCCCGAGCGAGCGTGCTTGACGAACGTGTCGCGCAGGCCCGGCAAGTCTTCTTCGAACACAGTCTCCCGAAAGTTTGCGGCGACTTCTTTGCGCAGGACTTCGAGGTTTTCGAGGCGTCCCTCCAACGCTTCCACGTGCTCGATCCGCTCGTCGAATCCGGGCGCATGCAGGAACGCGGCAGGCAGCTTGGGGTAGCGCAGCATCAAGTCGGCGACATCTCCGACGGAACTCCACGCGTGCTCGGTGCCCGATTCTTCTAGCCACTCAATCAGTTGCCGCGACGATTCACCGCCATCGTTGGAACCCTGATTGAAGAGCGCCTTCAATCCCGCCGGCGACGCCTCGCGGTGCGCTGAAACGGCATCCGCGATTCGTTTGACTGCCGCCGCGGCGTTGCTGTCAAGCGCAGGCGCCCACGTGGTGAGCCCTACACCGCGCCACGCGTGCTCAGACATCGGCGCGACCCGTGAAGACGCTGTGCCCGCTCGGGCAGCGAGCCGGCCATGTTCACGCATCGTGGCTTCATCGAGCAGCAGCGACACGCCATGCGGCCCACCGCGCGCATCGACCTGAAGCTGCACCTTCGTTGCTTCCCCATTCGCCAAATCGCGTATTGCCGCGGCCTCTGCCACCGCTTCAAACATCGAGAACCCAGGCGCGCGCAGTCGATGAATCGCGAGCACGTAGTCATTCAGCTCGCGACGCACGACCTCCAGTTCGTCGGCGCGCCCGGCCCAACCCTTGGGCTCGTCGATGCTGCCAAGGTCCAGCGTGTGCCCGAGCTGATCGACGACGTGCTTCTTCGTGCCCTTGCCGGAGTGCAACACGAGACAGAACGGATCGAGCCCAACTTTCGCCAACCGCCGCTGCACCACGTCGAGCGCAGCGCGTTTCTCGGCAACGAACAGTACGCGTTTGCCCTCGGCCAGCGTGTGCGCGATCAGGTTCGTGATCGTCTGCGACTTGCCGGTGCCCGGTGGACCTTCCAAGACGAAACTGCGCCCCGAACTCGCCGCCAACACCGCCGCGAGTTGCGACGAATCTGCATCCATCGGACAGAACACCGCATCGGGAGCGAACTGAGCATCGAGATCCACCGGGTCTGGCGACACGCCTTCGTGCACGAAGCCGTCTTCCGGCGACAACAGCAGGTGTCGCAGCAACTTGCTCTGGAGCAGAGTCTGTGATCCGTGGTGCAGATCCCGCCACATCAACAGCTTGGTGAACGCGAAGAAACCCACCCATGCGTCGGGCACGATCTGCCAGCGATCGAGATCGCGGATCAACCGCCGAAAGCGCAGAAGAACTTCGTCGACGTCCACACCACGCTCATCTTCCGGCAGCACGTCGAGCCCTTCGACGGGTAGCCCGAAGTCCGCATGCAGCTTCTCTAGCAGTGTCGTGTTGATGCGCGCTTCGTCATCGGCCAGCTCAATTTGCAGCGTGTTCCGCGCGACGGAGCTCGAAACTTC